>NZ_RJKN01000003.1:300000-497878 GCF_003751265.1 Pseudokineococcus lusitanus | reverse complement strand
GCAGTCCCACTCCACACCGGGAGGTCCTCGCTCACGTCACGACGCGCTCACACGCTCACGTCGCACTCACCCGACCAACGTCCCTGGGCAGTACATCTAGCCGACCGGGTCCGGCGGCGTCGCCGGCCCTGCGAGCGCCCGGGCGGCCTCCGACCAGGGGCCCCGCGCCCGCAGGTCCACGAGGTCGTAGCCGAGCGCGGCGACGTCGCCCGGGTGCCGGCGCTCGACGGCCCGGCGCCACGCCGAGGACGGCCGCCACCACGCGGCCGCGCGGGCCCACTGCTGCTCGTAGCGCTCGCTGCGGGCCGCGGTCAGCCCGTCGGCCGGCACGGGCCCGTCGAGGCCCAGCGTGGCGCCCAGGCGTCCCAGCTCCGCGGCCGGGGCGCGGACGAGGTCCTCGTAGTGCAGGAGGTGGACGCGCGCACCGGCGGCCCGCAGGGAGGGCAGGTCCTCGAGCAGGCGGCGGTGCGCCACGACCCAGTGCTCGACGAGGGACGCCAGCCCCTCGTGCCGGCGCGGGTCCCGCGAGACGACGCTCCGCCACTTCTTCGTCGACAGGGCGACGACGACGGGGTGGCGCACGACGACGACGAGCGCCGACCCGGGCAGGACCGCCTGGAGGAAGCGCCCCATGAGCATGTCCGGGGGCGACTTCTCGACGAGCACGGGCCGGGAGGTGTCCCAGTACGGCACCCAGGCGCGCAGCAGCCGGGCGCCGGCGTCCGCCGTCGCCAGCGGCGAGGCCTCGGTGAGGTGCGCGGCCGCCGCCCGGGCGAACCGCCCGCTGCCGCCGTGGACCTTGGCGCGGGGGTAGACGTCCTGGAGGTGCTGGCCCTCGTCCTCCTTCACGCCCGTCCCCACCAGCCCGCTCACCTGCGGGTGGGCGGCGAGGGCGCGCGCCAGCGGCGTCGTGCCGCTGCGGTGCAGCCCTCCGACGCAGACGACGCGGGCCGGGTCGGGCAGGGCGGCGTCGTCGGCGCCGGTCACGCGAGGCCCGCCACGAGGGCGTCCACGTCGGGCGCCGTGACGACGACGGGCGCCTCGCCCACCTCGTCGGCGTCCCCGGGGGCGGCCGCCGCGACGCCCGCCGCGTCCGTCGTCACCGTCGCGACGGCGTCGAGCCCGGCCCCCAGCGCCACGGGGGCCTCGTCCGCCCACACGACGGCGGTGACGGCGAAGCCGGTCCCGCCCACGAGGGCGACGCCCCGCACCGCGCCGGTGTCGACGGGGACGGCGCGGACGCCGCCGCGGTCGGCCGCCTGCGCGAGCGCCGTGAAGCCGGCCGAGGCGCCGCGCTCGCGGCCGCCGCCGTCGAGCAGGCCCCACCGCGGCTCGTCGGGGTTCCGCCCGTCCGGGTTCACCGCCAGGGGCAGCCACACCGCGACGGTGGCGCCCTCGGCGAGCACGGCCGCGGTGGCACGGAGGACGTCGGCGTCCCGCACGGCGGGCTCGGCGTCGGGGGCCTCCCCGCCGCGGGCGAAGGCGCCGAGCTCCCACACCTCGAGCGGCACGTCGGCCGGCGTCGCGTCGCGCAGGTAGGCGAAGAGCGGCGCCACCTGGTCCCACGGCTCGTAGAAGTGCACCTGGCGCGCGTCGACCGTGCCGTCGGCCACCAGCTCGTCGACGGCGTCGAGCTGGGCGAGCGAGCGCTGCGCCGGCTCCCCGGCCAGGACGTCGGCGAGCGCGGCGGCGTCGACCACCCGCGGCAGCTGCTGCCCCCGCGTGCCGATGCGGTTCGCGTAGTAGGCGTTCCACGCCTCGACTGCGGCCTCGTCGCCCTCCGTGCGCTGCACGTGACGGACGACGCCGTACCCGTGGGCGACGCTGCTGACGCCCGAGTCGAGCACGCGCGCGCCGGGGTCGGCGGCGCGGACGGCCGCCGCGGCGACGCGGGCGAGGTCGGCGTACTCCTCGGCGGAGCCGGCCCAGAAGGCCGGCGCGTTGACCTCGTTCTCGACCGCCCAGGAGCGGACGCCCCGCTCCGCGCCGCGCCCGACGAGCTCGGTGACGAAGTCGGTGTAGGCCGCCGTGTCGAGCGGCGGGGCGGACTCCGTCTTCCCGCGCGTGCCGGCGCCCCCGCCGCGCGGGTGCTCGGCCGTGCCGCCGGTGGCCCAGCAGCGGCCGGTGCGGACCTTGAGCAGGAAGGCGCCGAGGTCGACGCCGAGGTCCTCCGCGCGGTCGAGCACCTGGTCCACCGCGGACCAGTCGCGCTCGCCCTCGCGGGGCTCGACGTCGCACCACACGACCTCGTAGAACGTCGGCCCGCCGCCGGAGCGCTCGATCCAGCCGGCCGTCTGCGCGGCGCGGCTCCAGTCCCACTTGGCGCCCAGGCCCACGAGCTCGGGGCCCGGCTCGCCCGCCGGGGCGCCCTCGCCGAGACCCGCCCAGCCGCCGGTGCCGCCGTCCGCCGTCGCCGAGGGCGCCGGCGTGGCGCCGGTGGAGGGCGTCGGCGTGGTCGGGGGCGCGGGCGGGGCGGGCTCGTCGCCCGTGCACGCGCCGAGGGCCAGCACGCCCGCCAGGGCCACCGCCGTGGCCCGCGCGCCGCGACGCCGCGTCACCGGCCGGCCGCCGTCGCGTCGCGGCGGCCGCGCGCCGCGGCGAGCTCGGCGTGGACCTGCTCGGCGAGCGCGACGGCGCGCGGCTCGGCCTCGACCCGCGGGGGGTGGGTGGCGCGGGCCTCGACGTGCTCCCACAGCGCGGGCCGGGGGACGAGGCCGACGTGCTCGCAGAGCCGCTGCACCTCCGCCGCCGGGTCGGCCACGAGGGCGTCGTAGGACAGGAGGGCGACGTCGTCGCGGGCGTCGAGGCCGAGCTCGGCGACGAGGCGGTTGCGCACCGACCACAGGACGAGCGCCGCGCCGAGCGGCGACAGCGACGTGGCCGGGTCGAAGGAGCGGACGAGCTCCACCGAGGCGGGGGAGAGGCGCTCGCCCTGCCACGTCCGGCCGCCGTCGCCGGCCGCCACCGCCTGCAGCGCGCGCAGCGAGGAGGTGCCGAACTTCGACACCTCCGAGCGGGCCCGCGCCAGCGGCTCGCGGTAGACCCACAGGGCGCGGCCGCCGGGCAGGCGGGGGGAGTCCAGGAGCCGGTCCACGTGCTGGGAGTCGCAGAGCGGCTTGAGCAGGAGCACCCGGGAGCGGCTGCGCCCGACGGCGGCGACGACGGCGTCCTCGCCGCGCAGCCGGTACCGGTGCATCGTGCGGCGGTCGCCCTCGCCCCGGACCTCGACCTCGGGGGCGGCGTCGACCCCGCGCAGGAGCATGTTCGTCCCGGAGCGCTGCAGCCCGACGACGTAGACGGGGCGGGCGCTGCCGCGCGGGAGCCCGTGCGCCGCACGCCACCTCGCCCCGGCCCAGGCGGTGCGCAGGCGCTCGCGCGGGTCGAGGCGGTCCTCCTCGACGAGCCGCCCGACGCCCTCGGTGCGGGCCCAGCGGACGTGCCGGGCGACCTTCCGCGCCGCGTGGGCCGCGGCCCCGGCGACGCCGTCGGCCGCGTCCGGGTGCGCTGCTCGCGTCATCGCCGTCCCCCGCTGCCCTGCGTCGTCGGATACCTGGGGCGCATGCTCGCACGCCCCCGCCGCCCGCCGGGCCGCCTCGCACGGCCCCGCCCCTGGCCCTGCCCCGCCCTCCCCTCCCGCGACGTGCGGCCGTGTGCGCGAGGGCCGACGCCCAGGACGCGCCTCATGGCCGCACGTCGCGAGGGGAGGCCCGGTCGGGCGGGCGTCATGGCCACACGTCGCGCGGGGAGGGGCCCGCGGGCGTCACCCGACGGGGTGCCCGGGGCGGCACCAGCGGGGCGGCGGACCCCCCGGGGTGCCCGGTGTGGTGGGGTACGGGTGCCCCGGGACAGCAAGGACACGGGGCCGCGGTCACGGGGGACGACGACGAGGAGGTCGCTGCGCGTGCGGGTCCTGCACGTCAACAAGTTCCTCCACCGCCGGGGCGGGGCCGAGGCGCACGTCCTCGACCTCGCCGAGCAGCAGCGTGCCGCCGGCCACGCCGTCGCGCTCTGGGGCATGCGGCACCCGGACGACCCGGCCCCCGACGTCCTCGACGCCGCCCTCGGGGCCCCGCTGCGCGACGTCCTCGCGCCGCACGTGGAGCTGGAGCCCGCCCCGCCCGGGCTCGCGGGCGTCCGGGCCGCCGCGGGCACGGTGTGGTCGCCGGCCGCGCGGCGCGGCATGAGCGCTGCGCTGCAGCGCTTCTCGCCGGACGTCGTGCACTGCCACAACATCTACCACCAGCTGTCGCCGTCGGTCCTCGCGCCGGTGCGGCGGGCGGGCGTCCGCTGCGTCATGACGCTCCACGACTACAAGCTCGTCTGCCCCAGCTACCAGATGCTCGCGCCGGGCCGCGACGGCGGACCGCCCCGCCCGTGCGACGGCTGCGTCCGCCCGGGCGTCCTCGGGCCGCTGCAGGCGGTCCGGCACCGCTGCAAGGGCGGCTCGCTCGCCGCCAGCGGCGTCGTCGCCGTGGAGACGGCCCTGCACCGCGCGCTCGGCGCGTACGACGGCGTCCACGCCCTCGTCGCCCCCAGCCGCTTCCTCGCGGGCGTGCTGGCCCGCGCCGGCGTGGGCGTCGGCCGCACGCACGTCGTCCGCAACCCCGCCGCCCCCGTCCCGGCCGACGTCCTCGTGCCCGCGGCGGCGCGCCGCGACGTCGTCGTGGCCGGCCGCCTCTCGCCCGAGAAGGGGGTCGACGTGCTCCTGCGCGCGCTCGCCGCCGCGCCCGCGGTCCGCCGCCTCCACGTGGCGGGCGACGGCCCCGCGCGGGCCGACCTCGAGGCCCTCGCCCGGGAGGTCGCGCCCGGCCGGGTCGTCTTCCACGGCCGCCTGCCCGCCGACGACGTCCGGGCGCTCGTGGCCGGCGCCGTCGCCGCGGCCGTCCCCTCCCGCTGGTCCGAGAACGCGCCGCTGGCCGTCACCGAGGCCCTCGCCGCCGGGGTGCCGGCGGTCGTCACCGCGCTCGGCGGCGCCCCCGAGCTCGTCCGCGACGGCGTCGACGGCCTCGTCGTCCCGGCCGAGGACCCCGCCGCCCTCGCGGCGGCCCTCACGCGGCTCGTCGAGGACCCGGCCGGCGCCGCCGCGATGGGGGCCGCGGGCCGCGCGCGGGTGCTCGTCGAGCACGACCCCGCCGCGCACGTGCGCCTGCTCGACGCCGTCTACGCCGGGACGGCGGAGCCCCTTCCCCCCGCGGCGCCGACGGCGGGTGCGTCCCGTGGCTGAGCCCGTCGTCGTCCTCCTCGTCGCGGGCAGCGGCCGCAGCGGGTCGACCCTGCTGGCCTCGGCGACCGGGCAGCTGCCGGGCGCCTTCTGCGCCGGGGAGCTGCGCTACCTGTGGTCGCGCGGGGCCGTCGAGGACCACCGGTGCGGCTGCGGCCGCGCCTTCTCGGCGTGCCCGGTGTGGTCGGCGGTGCTCGCGGAGGTCCGCCGCGCCCACCCCGACCTCGACCCGGCGGCCCTCGCCGCGCGGCTGCGGGCCCGGCTGCGCGTGCGGCGCCTGCCCGCGGTGCTCCTGCGGCGCGCGGCCGGCCGCCGCCCGCTCGCCCGGCACCCCGACGACGCGGTCCTCGCCGACCTCTACCGGGCCACGGCCCGCGTGACCGGCGCCCGCGTCGTCGTCGACCCCTCGAAGCTGCCGACCTACGGGCTGCTGCTCGAGGGGCTGCCCGACGTCGACCTCCGCGTCGTCCACCTCGTGCGCGACCCGCGGGCCACCGCCTGGTCCTGGCAGCGCCGCAAGCCGACCCGGGACGTCCCGGGGGAGGAGACGCTCATGCCCCGCCCCGGCCTCCTGCGCAGCACCGCGCTCTGGGCGCTGTGGAACGCCGCGGCCGCCGCCTGGTGGCCGCCGCGCGCCGGGCGTGCGGTGCGCGTCCGCTACACCGACCTCGTGGCGCGCCCCGAGGCGGCGCTCGCCGCCGTCGCCCGGGTCGCCGACCTGCCCGACGACGGGGTCGCCGGCGGGGACGCCCCGCTCGTGCGCCGCGGGGCGGACGGCGTCCCGCAGGTGCACCTCGCGCCGACGCACACGGTCGCCGGCAACCCGGACCGGCACGGCTCGGGCGCCGTCGCCCTCCGCGAGGACGACGAGTGGCGCACCCGGATGCCGCGGGGCCCCCGCGCCGTCGTCGGCGCCCTCACCGCGCCGGTCCGCCTCGCCCTCGCGGGCCGCCCCGGGGCGACGTCGTGAGCGCCCCGCGGGTGGCGCCGACGACGCCCCGCCTCGCCGTCGTGGCCGGCACCGGCCGGAGCGGGACGACGCTCGTCACCGAGCTCGTCGCCCGCCACCCCGCCACGGGCTTCGTCTCGGGCCTCGACGACCGGCTCTGGCAGGTCGTCCCCGGCGGTCCGGCCGGGCGCGGCAACGGGGCGCTGTACCGCGCCGGCGGGGCGCGGCCGTCGTCGATGCGTGCGCTCGCCGAGGCCGGCCGCCTGCTCGAGCGGGGCCGGCTGCGGGTGCGGCCCTCCGAGGGCTACCGCCTCCTCGACCACCACGTCATGCCCGGCTTCTCCACGGTCTCGCGCGACCTCGTCGCCGACGACCTCACGCCCGTCGTCCGCGACCGGCTCGTGGCCTTCGTCGAGCGCCGCCTCGCCGCGCAGGGCGCGGAGGTCCTCGTCCAGCACCTCACGGGGTGGCCGCGGACCGGGCTGCTGCAGGCCGCGCTGCCCGGGACGCGGACCGTCCACGTCGTCCGGGACGGCCGCGCCGTCGCCGCCTCCTGGCTCCAGATGGGGTGGTGGGACGGGCGCCGCGGCCCCGACCGCTGGATCTACGGGCCGCTGCCGGCGGACCTGCACGAGGAGTGGGAGCGCTCGGGCCGCGACTTCGTCGTCCTCGCCGCGCTCGGCTGGCGGATGCTCCTCGAGGCGGCCGAGCGGGCCCGGGCCGCCGCGGCGCCGGGCACGTGGCACGACCTGCGCTACGAGGACCTCCTCGACGACCCCCGCGGCCGCCTCGAGGAGGTGCTCGCCTTCCTCGGGCTGCCGTGGACGCCGGCGCTGCAGGCCGCGCTGCGCCGCCACCACCGGGTCGAGCGCGGCCGCCGCGAGGCCTTCCGCCGCGAGCTGGCGCCGCGCCAGGTCGCCGCCGTCGAGGCCGTGCTGGCGGAGCCGCTGGACCGCTGGGGCTACGCGGTGTGAGCCGGGCGCGGCCGCGGGGGCTGCCGCCCGTGCCGAGCGGCACGTGCTCGGGCACCGGGTGACGCGCCCGTCCCTCGTGTATCACCGGTGATACGGTTCTGCCGTGGACACCGTGACGGTGAGGCAGCTGCGCAACGACGGGGGCGCGGTCCTCGACCGCGTGGCACGGGGCACGTCCCTCGTGGTCACGAGGGACGGGGCGGAGGTCGCCGAGCTCAGGCCACGGCTCAGGCGGTCCGCCCCGGCCGAGCAGCTCGTCGCGCGTCGTCGACGTCTGCCGGTCGTCGACCCCGACCGCCTGAGGGCGGACGTCGACGACCTCCTGGACCCGGGGCTGTGACCGACCGCGGACTGCTCGACACGTCCACCCTGCTCCTCCTCGGCAGGCTGGACGACGACGCCGTCGCCGACCTGCCGGACGAGCCGCTGATCTCCGTCATCACCCTGGCCGAGCTCGCCGTCGGCCCGCTGGTCGCCACGACCGACGCCGAACGGGCCGCGCGGCAGGCGCACCTGCAGCAGGCCGAGGCGGACTTCGACCCGTTGCCGGTGGACGCGAGCGCCGCCCGTGCCTTCGGCCAGGTGGCCGCCTCGCTGCGGGCGGCCGGCCGGAAGCCGGCGGCGCGGGCCTACGACGCACTCATCGCCGCCGTGGCCCTGGCCGAGGGCCTGCCGCTGCACACGTGCAACCCGCGCGACTTCGCCGGCATCGACGGGCTCGACGTCCGTCCGGTCCCGCACCCCGACGCCACGGCGCCGTCGGGGCGGCGGTGACCCGCGCGAGCCGGGGCGGGGCCCGCGTCCACCGGTGAGGAGGGGGGCGCGCCGTGACCGGCGTCGCCCCGTCATCCCGGTCGGCGCCGCCCGGGACGTCACCAGGTCGAGGTCCACCCCGTGACGCGCCGCAGCACCGCGTCGTCGGCGTCGAACGCGCCCTCGAGGAGCCGACGGGCCGCGGGCAGCGGGTCGGGCCCGCCGTCGTCGCGCCGCCGGGTGCGCCGCGCGTGGTCGAGCGGCACGGGGTCGAGGCCGAGGAAGGCCTGCAGCGCGGCGAGGTGGTGCGCCGGGTCGGCGTGCAGGTCCTCGCTGCGGACGACGTGGACGCGCTCGGGCCCCAGCGCCCCCACCCAGCGCGCGAGCTGCTCCCCGTAGCGGCCGCGGGCCGCGTACGAGCCGGCCCGCAGCAGGCGGTGCCCCGCGCGCGAGTCGACGCCGAGCCGCTCCGCCCGCGCCATCCGGGCCGGCTCCGCGGCCAGGGCCTCCTCGAGCGGCAGCCGCTCGAGGCCGCTGCGCACCGAGTGCAGGTGGTGGGAGACGGCCCGCTCGACGGGGTCGCGCAGGAGCACCACCGCGCGCGTGCGCGGCAGGGCGGCGGCGAAGCGCTCGGCGGCGTGCGGGTGGAAGAGGTAGTACGGCGAGGCCTCGAAGGTCTGCTCGCCCGCACCGGTCACGGGGAAGTGCCCCCGGTACCAGGCCAGCGGCCGCCGGTGGTGGAGCGTGAAGTACTGCAGCTCCTTGCCCGTGGGCCGGCGGACCTGCGGGTGGCGGCACAGGTCGTCGAAGAGCGACGTCGTCCCGCACCGCTGCGCGCCGACGACGACGAAGCCCGGCAGGGCGCCCGCCCGGCCCGTCAGCGCCCGCGCGGCGGCCCGGCCCGAGCGGACCGCCACCCGTGCGCGACCCCGCACCGCGTCCGCGGCCCGGGTCCGCGGCGACGGGAGGTCGGGGCTCACGGCGGCGGGAGGGCGCGTCGGCACGGGTCCCGAGCATAGGTCGGCCCCCGCCGCCGGGCCGCGGGCCGACCGCGGCCCCGACCGGGCGGTGGGCCGGGGCGGTCCGGCGGGGACCGTCAAGACCGCGGGGGCGTCGGCCGGGGACGGGGTCACCCGACCGGCCCACCGCGGGCCGCCGCAGACCCGCCGGCGACGCCGCCGGGGTCCCCCGGATGCCCCGTCGGACGGGTGACCGGTCGTCCGTCCGGGGGAGGGCACCCCCCGGCGGCGTCAAGGGCCCCGACCGCGCCGACGAACCCCGGTCATGCCCACGACGCGACCCGCACCCGCCGCCACCCGCGGCACCGCGGTGCGCCGCGTCCCCGCAGCACCGGCTGCACCCGTCCCGTCCTCCCGGCCGTCGACCGCGTCGGCCCCCGCCTCCCCGGAGCCCGCCATGACCACCGTGCCCAGCCCCACGCCGCGGCGCCATCGCCGCGACCGCCATCAGCGCCGTGCGCTCGTCCTGCTCGTGACGCCCGTCGTCGCCGCCGCGACGCTGCTCGGCGGGGGCGTCGCCGCCCCGGCCCTCGCGGCCTCGCCGGCCGCCGTCGTCACGACGTCGACCGCCCTCGGCCTCGCGCCGGGCGCCTCGGCCTCCGGCGCGTGGACGGCGGTGACGGGCACCGCCCGCACCTCCTTCACCGTCCCCGCCCTCTCCGGCACCGCCCCGCTCTTCGTCGCCCTCGAGGTCCCCGGCCCGGCCGGCAGCGCCTACCGCGGCCGCGTCCGCGTCGACGCCTCCGGCGCCCTGCAGGTCAGCACGAGCCGCGTCGTCGCCGGCAAGGAGTCCGTCGGCGCCGCCACCGCGCTCCCGGCGAAGGCGGTCCGCGGGGCCCTGGTCCACCTCGAGACCCGGCCTCGCAGCTCGGGCGTCGGCGGCGTCGACGTCCGCGCCTGGGTCGAGGGCTCGGCCGTCCCCGCCTGGCAGCAGCAGCGCACCGACGCCGGCACCACGGCCGTCCCCCTGACGACCGCCCGGGTCTGGGGCTACCTGTCCGGCGCCGCGGCCTCCTCCGTCAGCGTCGCCCACCGCGGCGTCGTCGCCGGGGCCGTCGCCACCGCGCAGACCGTCCAGCAGGTCTCGCAGGCCCTCGCCGTCGCCCCGGGCAGCGCGGTCTGCAGCGCCTGGGCCCCCGCCGTCGGCGCGTCGTCGACCCGCACCACCTTCGTCGTCCCGCCGCTCGCCGCGGGCACGCCGCTGTGGGTCTCCCTCGAGGTGCCCGGCGCCAAGGGCACCGCCTACCGGGGCCGCGTCCGCGTCGACGGCACGGGCGCCCTCCAGCTCAGCACGGTCAAGGTCTCCGGCAGCACCGAGACGGTCACGCAGGGCCCTGCCCTCGCGCCCAAGGTCGCGGCCGGCGGCAGCGTCACCCTCGAGGTCCGCCCCCGCACCAGCGGCTCCGCCGGCCTGGACGTCCGCGCCTGGCCCGCCGGGGCCACCGCGCCGGCGTGGCAGCAGCAGTACGTCGACGCGTCGGCCGCGGCCACCGCCCCCGGCCAGGTGCGCGTCCACGCCTACCTCTCCGGCGCCGCGGCGTCCAAGGTCACGGTCGGCCACACGGCCCTCCTGTCCCTCGCCGCGTCGACGGAGCCGGTCGTCACGACGCCGACCCCGACGCCGACCCCGACGCCGACGCCGACGCCGACCCCCACCCCGACGCCCACGCCGACGCCCACGCCGACCCCGACGCCGACCCCGACGCCCACGCCGACCCCGACGCCGACCCCGACGCCGACGCCGACGCCGACGCCCACGCCGACGCCCACCCCCAGCCCCTCGGCCCCGGTCGAGCCCAGCGCGGCGACGACGGGCGTGCCGGCCGGCACGAAGCTCACCCCGGTCTACGGCGACCTCGTCATCACGACGCCCGGCGCCCGCTACGACGCCCTCGACGTCCACGGCTTCGTCGTCGTCCAGGCCCCCGACGTGAAGATCACGCGCTCGCTCATCCGGGGCGGGGTCAAGGACGGCAACCGCGGCCTCGTCACGGTCGACCACGCCAACGCCAAGCGCTTCGTCATCGAGGACAGCACCATCCGTCCCGACAAGGCCTCGGTCTGGTACGACGGCATCAAGGGCAGCAACTTCACCGCCCGCCGCGTCAACATCTGGGGCACCGTCGACAACATCAAGGTCCACGGCGACGACGTCCTCGTCGAGGACTCCTACCTCCACGACAGCGCGTACTTCGCCAGCGACCCCAACCAGGGCGGCAAGGCCACGCACAACGACGCCGTCCAGGTGCTCGGCGGCCAGCGCATCACCGTCCGCGGGACGTCGCTGTCCGGCGCGAGCAACGCCGCCATCCAGGTCACCCAGGACTTCGCGCCCGTCAAGGGCCTCGTCGTCGAGGACAGCTGGCTGGCCGGCGGCTCCTGCAACATCAAGGTCAACCACAAGAGCAAGGCGCCGACGGTCGAGGGCGTCGTCGCCCGCGGCAACACCTTCGACACGCGGGGCACGCTCGACAAGGAGACCTGCGCGCTCCTGCGCACCAGCGCCACGGAGCTCACCGCGACGGGCAACGTCACCACCGGCACCGCGAAGCCCTTCTCGGTGCGCACCTACGGCTGACGACCGCCGCCGCACCACCGCCACGGGCGGCGTCCCCCTCGGGGGGCGCCGCCCGTCGGCGTCCCGGGGGACCGACGGCGCCGGCGCGACCGCCGTCGGGGCGCGGGGTCGCGCCCGGGGAGGGCCCGGCCTGCCACGCTGCCGCGGTGGGCGACGGACGACGACGCGCGTGGGTCCTCGCCCGCGCCTACCTCAACCTCGTGCCGACGACGGCCGCCCTCGTGTGGGGCGTCGCCCACGGCGGGCGCCCCGTCGTCGGGCGCGACCTCGTCGTCGAGTGCGGCGGCATGCGCGGCGGCTACGCGCGCGGCGGCACGACGGTCGGCAACGTCTGGCTGCACGGCGGCCTCGGCGGCCCGCGCCGCCGGCGGCACGAGGTGCGCCACGCCGACCAGTGGGCCGTCCTCGGCCCGCTGCTCATGCCGGCGCTCTACGGGCTCGAGGCGGCGCTCACCCGGGGCGACCCGCGGCGCAGCCGGTTCGAGCGGCACGCGGGGCTCGAGGACGGCGGCTACACGACGCCGTCGCCGTCCCCGCCCGGCGACGGGCCCCGCGGGCTCCGCGGCGGGGGCGCCGACCGCCGATAGGGTCGGGGCCGTCGCGCCCGGCGCACCGCCGGACGCCGCGACCACCCGCCCGGCACCACCCCCCAGCCCCCAGGAGACGTCGTGGCCAGCATCGAGGCCGTCGGAGCCCGCGAGATCCTCGACTCGCGCGGCAACCCCACCGTCGAGGTGGAGGTCGCGCTCGACGACGGCGTCCTCGCCCGCGCCGCCGTCCCCTCCGGCGCCTCCACGGGCGCCTTCGAGGCCGTCGAGAAGCGCGACGGCGACGCCGCCCGCTACCTCGGCAAGGGCGTCCAGGGCGCCGTCGACGCCGTGCTCGACACCATCGGCCCGGAGCTCGTCGGGCTCGACGCCTCCGAGCAGCGTCTCGTCGACGCCGCCATGCTCGAGCTCGACGGCACGCCGTCGAAGTCCTCGCTCGGCGCCAACGCCATCCTCGGCGTCTCGCTCGCCGTCGCGAAGGCCGCCGCCGAGTCGGCGTCGCTGCCGCTGTTCCGCTACGTCGGCGGCCCCAACGCCCACGTCCTGCCCGTGCCGATGATGAACATCGTCAACGGCGGCGCCCACGCCGACTCCGGCGTCGACGTCCAGGAGTTCATGGTCGCCCCCATCGGCGCCCCGACCTTCCGCGAGTCCCTCCGCTGGGGCGCGGAGGTCTACCACGCGCTCAAGTCGGTCCTGAAGTCCCGCGGCCTGTCCACCGGCCTCGGCGACGAGGGCGGCTTCGCCCCCGACCTGCCGAGCAACCGCGACGCCCTCGACCTCATCGCCGAGGCCGTCCAGCAGACCGGCCTGCAGCTGGGCTCCGACATCGGGCTCGCCCTCGACGTCGCCGCCACGGAGTTCCACTCCGGCGGCACGTACCGCTTCGAGGGCCAGGAGCGCACGGCGGAGCAGATGTCGGACTACTACGCCGAGCTCGTCGACGCGTACCCCCTCGTCTCGATCGAGGACCCGCTGGACGAGGACGACTGGGAGGGCTGGGCGGCCCTCACCCAGCGCCTCGGGCAGCGCGTCCAGCTCGTCGGCGACGACCTCTTCGTCACCAACCCCGAGCGGCTGCAGCGCGGCATCGACGGCGGCGCCGCCAACGCTCTGCTCGTCAAGGTCAACCAGATCGGCACGCTCACCGAGACCCTCGACGCCGTGGCGCTCGCCCACCGCAGCGGCTACCGGGCGATGATGAGCCACCGCTCCGGCGAGACCGAGGACACGACGATCGCCGACCTCGCCGTCGCGACCGACTGCGGCCAGATCAAGACCGGTGCGCCCGCGCGCTCGGAGCGGGTGGCCAAGTACAACCAGCTGCTCCGCATCGAGGAGGAGCTCGACGAGGCCGCGCGCTACGCCGGCCGCGGCGCCTTCCCCCGCTGGAAGGGCTGAGGCCCCGCCGGAAGGGCTGAGTCCCCGCCGGAAGGGCTGAGCACGTCTGCAGGACCGAGCACCACCCGTCGCGCGGCGGCCGGCCCCGGCCGGCCGCCCCGCGGCGGAGCACGACGGCACGACGAGCACAGGCAGGCACGGACGGCGGCGGGAGGTCCGGCGGTGGCAGGACGACGACCGGTGACGCCCCGGGGCGGACGGGCGGACGGCGAGCGCCGGGCCGCGACCGCCCCCGAGAGGGCCCCGCGCCCCGCGGCCGGCCCTGCTCGGCCGGCGGCCCGGTCCGGCTCGCCGGCGCCCGCGCGGTCGCGCCCCGCCGCGGCGCGGCCGTCCGGCTCCCACCCGGCCCCCCGCCCCGGGCGCTCCTCGCGACCCGGCGCCGGCCGTCGGCTCACGGCGTCCCTGCCGGCCCCCCGCGGGCTGACGCGGCGCGCGGCCGCGCTCGCCGTGCTGCTCCTCGTCGTGGCGGCGGCGCTCGCGCCGTACCTGCACGCCACCATCACGCAGCGCGCCGAGGTGGCGGCCGCCCGCGCCGAGCTGGCGGAGACCCGCGCGGAGGTGGCCGAGCTCGACCTCGAGCTGCAGCGCTGGGAGGACCCCGCCTTCGTGCGCCAGCAGGCGCGCGAGCGCCTCAACCTCGTGCAGCCGGGCGACGAGCCGTACAAGGTCACCGGCACCTCGCCGAGCCAGCAGGTCGAGGCGGACCCGCGTGCTGCCGCGGCCGCGAGCGTCCGCGAGGGCGAGACCGACCGCCCGTGGTTCGGCGACCTGTGGGAGTCCGTGGGGGCCGCCGGCCGGGGCGACGCCGGATGACCGGGACCCGGGACCTGCCCGGCCGGCGCCACGACCCCTCGACCGGCACCGCGGCGCCCGCCCCGACGGGGACGGCGGCGGGGGATCGGCTCTCGCCCGAGGACGAGGCCGTCGTCCGCGCCCAGCTCGGGCGCCCCTCCCGCGGGGCCGTGGGCGTGGCCCACCGCTGCGGCTGCGGCTCGCCCGACGTCGTCGCCACGGCGCCGCGGCTGCCCGACGGCACGCCCTTCCCCACGACCTTCTACCTGACGTGCCCCCGCGCGGCGTCGCTCGTCGGGACGCTCGAGGGCGGCGGCGTCATGCGGGAGATGACCGAGCGCCTCGCCGAGGACGACGAGCTGGCCGCGGGCCACCGCCGGGCCCACGAGGACTACCTCGCGCGGAGGGCGGCCCTCGGCGACGTCCCCGAGATCGACGGCGTCTCCGCCGGCGGCATGCCCGGGCGCGTCAAGTGCCTGCACGTCCTCGTGGCGCACGCCCTGGCGGCGGGCCCCGGCGTCTCCCCGCTCGGCGACGAGGCGCTGGCGGCGCTCCCGGACTGGGGCGCCGCCGGGCCGTGCACGGCCCCTGGGGACGTGCGGCCCGCCTGACCCGGCGCCCGCGCCCGACGGGACGGGTCGCCCCGCGCCCTCCGCGGGCCCGCCTCAGGCGGCGGCGCGGACGACGTCGAGCGGGTCCACCCGGCGGCCGAAGCGCTGCCGCAGGACCCGGGCGGCCGCGTGCACGCCGGCCATGCCGTGCACGCCCGGGCCGGGCGGCGTCGACGCGGACGCGAGGTACACGCCGGGCAGGGGGGTGCGGTACGGGTCCCACGCCGGCACGGGCCGCATGACGAGCTGCCAGGGCGTCACCGCGCCGGTGGCGATGTCCCCGCCGACGTTGTTGATCTCCCGCTCCTCGTGGCGGCCCGCGGTGAGGACGGCGCGGTCGAGCACGAGGTCGCGGAAGCCGGGCGCGAAGCGCTCGACCTGCGCCTCCACGGCGTCGCCCATGTCACGGGTGGAGCCGTTGGGCACGTGCGCGTACGTCCACAGCGCCTCGCCGCCGTCGGGGGCGCGGCTGCCGTCGACGACGGACGGCTGCGCGACGAGCACCATGGGGCGCTCGGGGTGACGGCCGGCGACGACGTCCCGCTCGGCCGCCTGCATCTCGGGGCGGCTGCCGCCGACGTGCACGGTGCCGGCGCGGTCGACGCCCTCGGCCGTCCAGGGCACGGGCCCGGAGAGGGCGAAGTCGACCTTGCAGACCCCGCCGCCGTAGCGCCAGCGCTCGAGCCACCGGCGGTAGCCGGCGGGCAGGGCGTCGCCGCCCAGCCGCAGCAGCCCCTGCGGGGCGACGTCGAGGAGCACGGCCCGGGCCCGCGGCAGCTGGCCGAGGTGCTCGACCCGCTCGCCGGTGCGCACGACGCCGCCGCGGGCGACGACGTCGGCGGCCATCGCGTCGACGATCGTCTGCGACCCGCCGCGGGGGATGGGCCAGCCGACGGCGTGCGCGAGGCCGGCCAGCCACAGCCCGCCGGCGGCGGGCGCCAGGCGGCGCGGCGGCGCGATGGCGTGGGCGCCCGCGCCGGTGAGGAGCGCGGCGGCCTCCTCGCCGCGGAAGCGGAGGTCCCAGGCCGGCGTGCCCTGCTCGAGCACGGCGAGGGCGAAGGAGACCGCGTCGAGCGGGTGCCGAGGCACGGAGCGGAAGTCCGACAGCGCGACGTCGGCGACCCCGCGCCACGCCTCGGCCACGCGCCCCACGAGGCCGCGCCACGCGGGGCCGTCGACGCCGAGGCCCTCCACCGTGCGGTCGAGGTCGCGGTAGGCCAGGCCGGCGCGCCCGCCGTCGAGCGGCTGGGCGAAGGCCACCTCCGGGTGGAGCATCTCGACGCCGTGCGCGGGCAGGTCGAAGGCCCGGAAGAAGGGGGAGGCCACCCCCATCGGGTGCACGGCCGAGCACAGGTCGTGGCGGAAGCCCGGCAGCGTCACCTCCGCGGTCCGCGAGCCCCCGCCCAGCTGGTCGGCGGCCTCGACGACCTCGACGCCCAGCCCGGCCCGCGCGAGCACCACGGCGGCGGCGAGCCCGTTGGGGCCCGAGCCCACGACGACGACGTCGACCTCGTCCCCGCGCGGTCCGCGGTGGCGGGGGCCGTCGGGCCCGGGTCCGGCGACCGGGAGAGCGCTCATCACGTCAGCCTGCCAGCCGGGGCGGGGGTGCGCCGGGTGGGTCGCGCGCGGCCCGGTGCCCCGCGCCCGGCCCGCGCGCCGGGTGTGCCGCCGTCGGCAGGCGCTGGGAGAGTGCGGGCATGACGCGCGTGGCCGCCGTGGACTGCGGCACCAACTCGATCCGCCTCCTCGTCGCCGACCTGCCCGCGGCGGGCACGACGGCGCCGGGGGCGCCGCTCGTCGACGTCCACCGCGGGATGCGCGTCGTGCGCCTCGGGCAGGGCGTCGACGCGACGGGGCGCATCGCCGACGAGGCGATGGCCCGGACGCTGGCGGCGGTCCGCGACTACGCGGCCCTGTGCCGGGAGCTGGGCGTCGCGCGGACCCGCTTCGTCGCCACCTCGGCCAGCCGGGACGCGGAGAACGCCGACGTCTTCGTCGCGGGCGTGCGCGAGGCCCTCGGCGTCGAGCCGGAGGTCGTCGCCGGGGCCGAGGAGGCCGCCCTGTCCTTCCGCGGCGCCGCCACGGGCGTGCCGCCCGTGGGCCCGGACGGCGCCGCCCTCGCCGCCCCCTTCTGCGTCGTCGACCTCGGCGGCGGCTCCACGGAGGTCGTCCTCGGCGACCCGGCGGGCGACGCGCCGCCCGCGGCGCTGTCGGTCGACGTCGGCTGCGTCCGGCTCACCGAGCGGCACCTCGCGGGGGACCCGCCGACCGCCGCCCAGGTCGCGGCGGCCCGCGCGGACGTCGACGCGGCGCTCGACCGGGTCGAGGAGGTCGTGCCGCTGGCCACCACCGGCACGCTCGTCGGCGTCGCCGGCTCGGTGACGACGATCACCGCGCACGCCCTCGGCCTGGGCGCGTACGAGCCCGCGCGGATCCACGGCGCCGTCCTGACGGTGGCCGACGTCCGCGCCGCCTGCGCCGACCTCCTCGCCATGACCCGCGAGCAGCGGGCGGCCCTGCCCTTCATGCACCCCGGCCGGGTCGACGTCATCGGCGCCGGCGCCCTCGTGTGGGACCGCGTCGTCGAGCGCGTGGCCGCCGCCGCCGGGACGACGTCGGTCGTCACGAGCGAGCACGACATCCTCGACGGCATCGCGCTGTCGCTGGGGTGAGCGCGCCGGCGGCGGGACGGGGGCCGGCCGTCGTCGCGGCGCGCACGCCGGCGGGCGTGCGCCGCCTCGCGGCGGGCGCCCGCGACCTCGACGACCTCGACGCGCGCGTCACGTCGTGCCGGGCCTGCCCGCGGCTCGTCGCCTGGCGCGAGGAGGTGGCGCGGACCCGGCGCCGCGCCTACGCGGACGAGGAGTACTGGGGACGCCCGGTCCCCGGGCTGGGCGACCCGGCCGCGCGGCTGCTCGTCGTCGGCCTGGCCCCCGCCGCGCACGGCGGCAACCGCACCGGCCGCGCCTTCACGGGCGACGCCTCCGGCGACTGGATCGTCGCCGCGCTGCACCGCGCCGGGCTCGCCAACCAGCCGACGAGCGTCGCCCGCGACGACGGGCTCGTCCTCACGGGCGTCCGCATCGCCATGCCCGTGCGGTGCGCGCCGCCGGACAACGCGCCGCTGCCGGGGGAGAAGGAGACCTGCGCGCCGTGGCTCGACCGCGAGGTCGCGCTCCTGCCCGGGCTCGCCGCCGTCCTCGCGCTCGGCGGCATCGCCTGGCAGGCGACGCTCGGGCTGGCCCGTCGCGCCGGCTGGGAGGTGCCGCGTCCGGCACCCCGCTTCGGGCACGGCGCGACGGCGGTCCTGCCCCGCCCGGGCGGCGCTCCGGTGACCCTCGTCGGGAGCTACCACGTGAGCCGGCAGAACACCTCGACCGGCCGGCTCACCCGCGCCATGCTCGACGAGGCCGTCGCCTCGGCCCGCGACGTCGCGGCTAGCGTGGACGGCCACGCCCCCGTGGCCCAACGGCAGAGGCAGGCGCCTTAAAAGCGCTCACGGTGCGGGTTCGACTCCCGTCGGGGGTACGCGTCGGGCCGCCCACCACGGCCGGCCACCGGTCGCCGTGGGCGGTGCGGCGAGCGGGTGACGGGCGGGAACCCCTGCGCGGCGGACGGCGTTACGTCCTCGTACGGGTGGCCTCCACCCGTCCCGCTCTCGAGACAGGAGTCCCATGCAGAGCCACAACCCCGCGTTCCGCAACGACCGGGCGTTCGCCCAGGGCGGCTACGCGAGCTTCGACACCGACCGCCGCAGCGGCGGCCAGGCGCCGCGGTGGGGCGGCTCGGGCGCCGGCCAGGACGTCACGCCGGAGCAGCTGCAGGAGATGTACGCGCAGCCCTCCGCCGGCGGCGCGCAGACCGGGCGCATGACCTACGACGACGTCGTGGTCCGCACCGGGGCCCTCTTCTCCGCCCTCGTCGTCTCGGCGGCGGCGGTCTGGACGCTGACCGAGCCGGGCACCGCCCTCGGGCTGGCCCTGCCGGCCATGCTGGTCGCGGTCGGCCTCTCCTTCTTCATCTCCTTCTCGAAGAAGGTCCGCGTCGGCGCGATGTTCGCCTACGCGGTGCTCGTCGGCGCCGCGCTCGGCGGCATCAGCCAGGCCTTCGAGACCATGTGGGGCGGCATCGTCGCCCAGGCGGTCGTCGGCACCCTCGGCGCCTTCGCGGCCATGCTCGTCGCCTACAAGACCAAGCTCATCCGGGCGACGCCGAAGTTCCAGAAGTTCATGTTCATCGCCGTCATCGGGTACGGCGTGTTCCTGCTCATCAACCTCGGCTTCGCCCTCTTCGGCGGCGTGAGCGCGTTCAGCTCGCCGTTCGGCTGGATCATCGGCCTCGTCGGCGTGTCCCTCGCGTCGCTCATGCTCATCCTCGACTTCGACTTCATCGAGCAGGGCGTGAAGAACGGCCTGCCGCAGCCGTACGCGTGGCGGGCGGCCTTCGGGCTCGTCACGACGCTCGTGTGGCTGTACGTCGAGATGCTGCGTCTGCTCTCGATCCTCCGCGGCGGGGAGTGACCACTCCCGCCGCCCGCGGCGAGACGGTCGAGGCGGCCCGGCGCGAGCTGGGCCGCTGCCGGGACCGTCTCGCCGCCCTCGGGCCCGGCCGCCTCGTGCGGCCGGGCCCGACCCACGTGGGGGCCGAGGTCGTCGCCGGCGAGCCGGGGCCGACGCCGCTGGAGCGCGTCCGCGCCCTGCTCCAGGAGCTGGCCGACGACGCCGCCGACCTCGCCGGCGAGCCCCGCCGCGCGGTCCCCGCGCTCGGCCCCCACGCCGCCGGCGACCAGCTCGCCGTCCTCGCCGGGGACCTCCTCGCCGCCGCGGGCCCGGACGACGACGCCGTCGCCGCGCGCCTGCACGAGCGCCTCGTGGCGCTGCGCCGCGCGCTCTGACGCTCTGCGCCTGCCCCACGGCCTCGTGGACGTGACGTCGCCGCCGCCGCCCGAGCCGGACGTCCGGCGCGAACGGGCGCCTGTTCGTCGTCGGGACGCCGTCTCGGACGCGAACGGGCGCCTGTTCGTCGTCGGGAGGTCGCTCCCGGTGCGGACGGGCGTCTGCTCGTCGTCGGGGTCCTCAGCGCTCGGCGCGGCGCCGTAGCCGCGCCCAGCGGCCCGCGACGCCGTGGTGGGGCGCCTGCTCGACCTCGGTGCCCGGCTCGAGCGACGCCGCGGCCGCGGCCTGGTCCACGGGGACGACGCGGGCGGAGCGGCCCGTGCCCGGCGTCGGGTCCTCGGGCCACACGCCGAGCGACGCCGCCACGGCGGGCAGCAGCGCCGCGGCCACCCGGGCGTAGCCGGCGGGCGAGGGGTGGAAGCCGTCGGCGCTGAACATCTCCGCGGGGGCGGCGCCGAAGGTCGGGCCGAGGAGGTCGCCGAGCGACACGGAGCGCCCGCCGGCCTCGACGACGGCGACCGTCTGCGCCGCCGCCAGCTCGCGCGACCACCGCCGCGCCAGGCCCCGCAGCGGCTGCGCGACGGGCTCGACGACGCCGAGGTCGGGGCACGTGCCCACGACCACCTGGCACCCGGCGCCCCGGAGCAGCCGGACGGCGTCGCCGAGGAGGCCGACGGCGTCGGCCGGGGGCACGCGGTGCGTGACGTCGTTGGCGCCGACGACCACGACGACGACGTCCGGCACCACCTCCGCGAGGAGTCGGCGGGCCTGGCGGTCGAGGTCGTGGGAGTCGGCGCCCACCCGGGACCGCCCGACGAGGCGGACCGGCCGGCCGGACACGGCGGCGAGGCCGCGGGCGACGACGGCCCCCGGCGTCTGGTCGGGGGTCTCGGCCCCGAGCCCGTCCGCGGCGGAGTCGCCGAGGACGCCGAGGACGAGCGGCGGGCCGTCGCCGTCGCCGTACGTCCCGTCGGCGTCGGGCCCCGCCTCGCCGAACGGCCGCCCCACCCAGCGCCGCGCCAGCCGGGCCTCGACGGCGAGCGTCCCCACGGCCAGGGTCCCCAGGAGCGTGAGCCCGCCGCCGCCGTAGGCCGCGGCCGTCGCCAGCCGCCGCGCCCTGCTCGCCCTCGTCACCGACGTCCTCCTCGTCCTCCCGGGCGCGTGCGCCCGTGCCTCGGGCACCCACTGTGCCCTGCTCGCGCCCGGGCCGGAGGAGGGGCGGCCGGACGGGCGGGGCGGCCCGCCGTCGCCGGGGTGGGAGGATCGGGCCGTGCGCTACGCCGAGTCCGTCGTCGACCTCGTGGGCGGCACGCCGCTCGTCCGTCTCTCCCGCGTCACCGAGGGCCTCGCCCCGACGGTGCTCGCGAAGGTGGAGTACCTCAACCCCGGCGGGTCGGTGAAGGACCGGATCGCCGTGCGGATGGTCGACGCCGCGGAGGCCTCGGGCGAGCTGCGCCCCGGCGGCACCATCGTCGAGCCGACGTCGGGCAACACCGGGGTCGGGCTCGCGCTCGTCGCCCAGCAGCGCGGCTACTCGTGCGTCTTCGTCGTGCCGGACAAGGTCGGCGAGGAGAAGCGCGCGGTCCTGCGGGCCTACGGCGCCGAGGTCGTCGTCTGCCCCACCGCCGTGCCGCCGGACCACCCCGAGTCGTACTACTCGGTGAGCGACCGGATCGCCGCGGAGCGCCCCGGCGGCTGGAAGCCGGACCAGTACTCCAACGTCAACGGCCCGCGCAGCCACTACGAGACGACCGGCCCGGAGATCTGGACCGACACCGACGGCCGCCTCACCCACTTCGTCGCGGGCGTCGGCACCGGCGGCACCATCACCGGCACGGGCCGCTACCTGAAGGAGGTCTCGGCCGACCGCGACGGCGGACCCGTCACCGTCGTCGGCGTCGACCCCGAGGGCTCCGTCTACTCCGGCGGCAGCGGCCGCCCCTACCTCGTCGAGGGCGTCGGCGAGGACATGTGGCCGCGCGCCTACGACCCGTCGGTGCCCGACCGCATCGTCGCCGTCTCCGACGCGGAGGCCTTCGCCATGACGCGGCGGCTGGCGCGCGAGGAGGGGCTGCTCGTCGGCGGCTCCTGCGGCATGGCCGTCGTCGGCGCGCTGCAGGTCGCCCGCGACCTCGGTCCCGACGACGTCCTCGTCGTCCTCCTGCCCGACTCCGGCCGCGGCTACCTCGCCAAGATCTTCGACGACCGGTGGATGCGCAGCTACGGCTTCTCGACCGACGGCCCGGGCGGGGTGGCGGCGAGCACGGACGGCGCCACGGTGGCCGACGTCCTCCGCGCCAAGTCCGGCGACCTCCCCGCGCTCGTCCACACCCACCCCGGCGAGACGGTGCGCGACGCCGTCGAGATCCTCCACGAGTACGGCGTCTCGCAGATGCCCGTCGTGTCCTCGGAGCCGCCCGTCGTCATCGGCGAGGTCGTCGGCGCGGTGGGCGAGCGCGACCTCCTCGACGCCGTCTTCTCCGGCGCGGCCCAGCTCACCGACCCCGTCTCGCGGCACATGGCCGCCCCGCTCCCGCGCATCGGCGGCAGCGAGCCGGCGACGGCGGCCCGGCAGGCGCTGCAGCGCTCGGACGCGCTGCTCGTCGTCGTCGACGGCAAGCCGGCGGGCGTGCTGACCCGCGCCGACCTGCTGGCGCACGTCGCCGGCTGACGACGGGGCCGCCCCGTCGGTGCCCACGTCGGCGTCCGTGGGCGCTCGGGCCCGGGTGGACGACTTCGGCAGCGGAGTGGGCGTGCAAGGGCCTCTGACGCCGACTTCGGCAGCGAAGTGGGCGTGCGGCTGGGAGGCCCCGCGGCGACGGCGGACGTAGCGTCGGGTGATGAGCGAGAGCACCCCCGACCCGCTGCAGCCCACCGTCCCCGCGGTCCGCGACCGCCAGGAGCACGGCAAGGCGCCCCACCTCGACGCCGAGGCGCTGGACCACCGCGCCGAGCGCGAGGAGGCGGCCCTCCGCGCCGACGCGGGCGAGCAGGCGGGCGCGACCGGCGACGGCTACGACCCGGCCGACGTCCCCTCCGCCGAGGACTGACCCGCGCCGCCCTCCGCCCCCGGTCCGGGCGCGGGGCGGCGGGCCAGCAGCACCGCGTCGTGCCGGCGCTCCTCGCCGGCCCCCCGGCCGACGACGTCGGCGCGCACGACCGCGAGGCCGGCGCCCCGGGCCTCGTCGGCGAGGGACGCGACGTCGTGGAGCAGCCGCACGTCCCGCGGCGTGCCCGGCCGCCCCGCGTCCTCGGCCGCGTGGCCGACGACGAGCAGGTGCCCGCCCCCGGCCAGCGCCCCGGCGGCGGCGGTCACGACGCCCGGCAGCATGGCGAAGGCGACGAGGACGAGGTCCGCCGAGCCCGGCGCGAGCGCCCGCAGCCACGTCACGGCGTCCGCCCGGTGCCACCGCACGCGGTCCCCGCCGACGGCCCGGCCGCCCACCGCGAGCCCCTCCGCCGAGGTGTCGACGGCGTCGACGGCCCACCCGCGGCCGGCGAGCAGCAGCGCGTGACGGCCTGCCCCGCAGGCGAGGTCGACCGCCCGCCCCGGGACGAGGCCGGCCGTGACGGCGTCGACGACGGCGTGCGGCGTCCCGGGCGCCCCACGACGCGCGTGCCGCTCGTCCCAGGAGGCGACGCCGGCGCCGGGCCGGTCGGCCGGGGGCGTCACGGCGCCGCCGCGACGGGCCGCAGCTCGCCCGAGCCGCGCGGGACGAGCCGCGTCGGGACGACGAGGTCCTGCGCGGCGGAGCGGTCGCCGTCCAGGCGGCGCAGCAGCAGCTCGGCCGCCAGCGCCCCGATCCGGCCGGGGTCCTGGGCGACGACGGAGACGGCGGGCCGCAGGAGGTCGGCGAAGGCGACGTCGTCGAAGCCGACGACGGCGACGTCACGCTCGCGGCCCCGGGCCAGCAGCGCCCGCACCGCCCCGGCCGTCAGCCGCCGCTGGGCCGTGAAGAGCGCCGTCGGCGGCTCGTCCGCGTCGAGCAGCGCCAGGACGGCGGCCCCGGCCGCGGCCTCCGAGCGCAGGCCGGTCCGCTCCAGCGCGGGGTCGGGCGGCAGGCCCGCCGCCGCGAGGCCGTCGCGGTAGCCCGCCAGCCGCTCCTGGGCCGTCCAGACCGCCGGGTCGTCGGCGAGGAGGGCGACCCGCCGGTGCCCCGCGGCCGCGAGGTGGGCGACGGCGCCGCGCGCGCCGTCGCGGTCGTCGGCGCGGACGGCGTCCGCGACCACCCCGACGGGCGCGCGGTCGACGAAGACGACGGGCACCGCCCGGCCGAGCACCCCGCCGAGCAGGGCCCCGCCCGGCGCCTCGAGCTCGCGCGCGAGCCAGCCGTGGTCGCCGCCCGCGGGCATGAGGACGAGGCCGTCGGTCCGGCGGCCGAGGACGGCCCGCACGAGCCGCCGCTCCTGCTCGGGGTCCTCGTCGAGGCTGCCCGCGACGACGACGAGGCCGCGGGGTCGCACGACGTCCTCGACGGCGCGGAGGACGCTGGCGGAGAACGGGTTCGAGAGGTCCTCGAGAAGGACGGCGACGACCCCCGCCCGCCGGTCTCCCCGGCGCAGCCCGCGGGCGGCGGCGTCGGGCACGTAGCCGAGCTCGGCGACGGCGGCCCGGACCGCCTCGACCTTGGCGGGGGAGACCCCGCCCTCCTCGGTGACGACGCGGGAGGCGGTCTTGACGCCGACGCCCGCGAGGCGGGCGACGTCCCGCAGGGTCGGGCGGCGCGCGCCGCCCGGCGCCGTCGTCGGGCTCACGCGCGCCACCCTGACGAGCACCCTCCTCGTCGTCAAGGCGGCGCCGAGCGCGCCGCGTTGACAGCGGGGGAGCCGGTCGCGCACAGTGCGGGCGGACTCGACAACGTTGTCAGGCCGACCCCGAGACCGACACCTCGACGGGCGCCGTGGCGCGCCACGGCAGGAGCCCCCGCGTGAGCACCACCGCACCCCGCACGACCACCTCCCGCGCCACCCCCGGGACCACCGGGACCACCGGGACCACCCGGGCCGCCCGCCGCCGGAGCACGGCCGCCGCGGCGGTGCTCGCCGCCGGCACGCTCGTCCTCGCCGGCTGCGGCGGCACCGACGGCCCCGCCGCGGCCGACGACACCATCGGCGTCTCGCTCATCACGAAGACCGACTCCAACCCCTTCTTCGTCGCGATGCGCGAGGGGGCGCAGGAGGCGGCCGCGGAGGAGGGGGTCGACCTCACGCTCGCCGCGGGCACGAGCGACGCCGACGAGGCCGGGCAGGTCGAGGCGGTCGAGGACGCCGTCGCGCGCGGCGACGCCGGCATCCTCATCACGCCCAACGGCCCGGGCGTCAACCAGGCGATCGAGGACGCGCGGGCCGCGGGCCTGCTCGTGCTCGCCCTCGACACGCCGCCGGACCCGGCCGACGTCGTCGACGCCACCTTCGCCACGGACAACGTCCGCGCGGGCGAGCTGATCGGCGAGTACGCGGCCGCCCGCCTCGACGGGCAGCCCGCCGTCATCGCGATGCTCGACCTGCTCGACGACGTCGACGTCTCGGTCGACTGGCAGCGCGACCAGGGCTTCCTGGCGGGCATGGGCATCGACACCGCCGACCCGGAGACCAAGGGCGACGAGGCGCCGACCGGCGCGTACACCGGTGGCGCCGGCGGCGACTACACGATCGTCTGCAACGAGCCGACGCAGGGCGCCGAGGACGGCGGCCGCACGGCCATGGAGAACTGCCTCCGGCGCGACCCGTCGGTCAACGTCGTCTACACCGTCAACGAGCTGTCGGCCGTCGGCGCCCAGCAGGCCCTGGCCGCCGCGGGCCGCGACGACGTCGTCGTCGTGTCCGTCGACGGCGGCTGCGACGGCGTCTCGGCGGTCGAGGACGGCCTCATCGACGCGACGGCGCAGCAGTACCCGGTGGAGATGGCGCGCCTGGGCGTCGCGGCCGTGGCCGACCTCGCCCGGGGCGGCGAGGCGCCCGAGCCCACCGAGGGCAAGAGCTTCGTCGACACGGGCGTCCAGCTCGTCGCCGGCACCCCGGTCGACGGCGTCGACGCGCTCGACGTCGCCGAGGGCACCGAGCTCTGCTGGTGAGCACCGCGACGTCCGCCGCGGACCTCCTGCAGCGCCGGCGCACGCCGGCGCAGCGGGTCCAGCAGGTCCTCCACGCCCACCCGTGGGTGAGCCCGCTCGTCGTCCTCGTCGTCGCGGTCGTCGTCTTCACGGCGCTCAACCCGCGCTTCGCCTCGCCGGCGTCGCTGTCGCTCGTCCTCCAGCAGGTCGCCGTCGTGGGCGCGCTGGCGGTCGGGCAGACGCTGGTCATCCTCACCGCGGGCATCGACCTGTCGGTCGGGGCGGTCGCCGTCCTCGCGGGCGTCGTCCCCGCGCAGCTGGCGCTGTCCGGCGGGCTCCCCGGCCCGGCGGCCGTCCTGCTCGGCCTCGCCGTCGGGACGCTCGCGGGCCTCGCCAACGGGCTGCTCGTCACCCGGCTGCGGCTGCCGCCGTTCATCGTCACGCTCGGGACGCTGAGCATCTTCACGGCCCTGGCGCTGCTGTGGAGCGGCGGCTCGAGCACCCGCGCCGACCAGCTGCCGGCCGTCCTGTCGTGGACGGGCACGCGGGTCGCCGTCGGGCCCTTCAACCTCACGACGGGCGTGCTGCTCGTCCTCGTGCTCTACCTCGTCGTCGGCTACGCCCTGGCCTGCACCGCCTGGGGGAGGCACGTCTACGCCGTCGGCGACGACGCCGAGGCCGCGCGCCTCGCCGGCATCCGCGTCCGCCGGGTGCTCCTGTCCGTCTACGTCGTCGCGGGCGCCGTCTACGGCCTCGCGGCGTGGGTGCTCATCGGCCGGGCGGGGGCGGCGAGTGCCAACGCCGTCGTCGACGCCAACCTCGAGAGCATCACCGCCGTCGTCATCGGCGGCACGAGCCTCTTCGGCGGTCGCGGGGTGCTCGTCGGCACGCTCCTCGGCGCGCTCATCGTCGGGGTCTTCCGCAGCGGCCTGTCGCTCGCGGGCGTCGACGACCAGTACCGCGTCCTCGCCATCGGGGTCCTCGTCATCGTCGCCGTCTCGGTCGACCAGTGGATCCGGCGGGCCCGCGCGTGAGCGCCGACGCCACCGCGGCGGCGGCGGGGAGCGGGGCGGGGACGGACGCCGGGGCCGGTCGCGTCGTCCTGCAGGCCCGCGGGCTCGTCAAGACCTTCGGCCGCGTCGTCGGGCTCGACGGGGTGGACCTCGACGTCGTCGCCGGGGAGGTGCTCGCCGTCGTCGGCGACAACGGCGCGGGCAAGTCCACGCTCGTGAAGTGCCTCACCGGGGCCAGCGTCCCCGACGCCGGGACGATCGCCGTCGACGGCCGGCCCGTCCGGATGCGGCGGCCGCAGGACGCGCGGGACGCCGGGATCGAGACGGTCTACCAGACCCTCGCCGTCTCCCCGGCGCTCGACGTCGCGAGCAACCTCTTCCTCGGGCGCGAGCGGCGGCGCCCCGGCGTCCTGGGCTCCGTCTTCCGCCTGCTCGACCGCCGCGGCATGCGCGCCGACGCCGAGCAGGCGCTGCGCGACCTCGGCATCGGCACGCTGCAGGACGTCACGCAGCCGGTCGAGTCGCTCTCGGGCGGCCAGCGCCAGGCGGTCGCCGTGGCCCGGGCCGTCTCGGCGGGCAGCCGGGTCCTCGTCCTCGACGAGCCGACGGCGGCGCTGGGCGTCCGCGAGACCCGGCAGGTCCTCGACCTCGTCCGCCAGGTCCGCGACCGCGGGATCGGGGTCGTCCTCGTCAGCCACGACATGCCGCAGGTCTTCGAGGTGGCCGACCGCATCCACGTCCAGCGGCTCGGCGGCTGCGCCGGCGTCGTCACCCCCCGGTCGCACTCGATGGCGGAGGTCGTCGCCGTCATGACCGGCGCGACGACGCTCGCCGCCGGCTGACCCCCGGCGCCGGGGCAGGGGGCGGCGCCGGGACGACGACGCCCGCCCGGACGGGGGTCCGGGCGGGCGTCGTGGGTGCTGCGGGACCGCGGGGTCCCGCGGGTGCGGGGGCGGTCAGCCCGCCGCGGGCGCGGCCTGCGCGCCGTCGGCCGGCAGCACCCCGGCGGGGCAGGCCACGCCCGTCCCGGCGAGGCCGCAGTAGCCGTTCGGCACCTTGTGCAGGTACTGCTGGTGGTAGTCCTCGGCGTAGTAGAACGGGCCGACCTCGTCGGCCGGGCGCAGCTCCGTGGTGATGGGGCCGAGGCGGAAGCGCTCCAGCTCGGCCGCGAAGGCGTCGCGCGTGGCGCGGACGGCCTCGCCCTGCTCCGGCGTCGTCCAGTAGACCGCGGAGCGGTACTGGGTGCCGACGTCGTTGCCCTGGCGGTTGGCCGTCGTGGGGTCGTGCTCCTCCCAGAAGGTCTTGAGCAGCGCCTCGGCGCTCGTGACCCGCGGGTCGTACGCCACCATCACGGTCTCCGTGTGGCCGGTGCGGGCCGTGCAGGTCTCCTCGTACGTCGGGTGCGGCGTGTGGCCGCCCATGTAGCCGACGGCCGTGGTGACGACGCCCGGCATCGTCCAGAACAGGCGCTCGGCGCCCCAGAAGCAGCCCATGCCGACGTAGAGGCGCTGGGTGCCCTCGGGCCAGGGGCCCTCGAGGGGCGTGCCGAGGACCGCGTGGGTCGTCGGCACGTGGTGCGGGCGGTGGTCGCGGCCCGGGAGGGCCTCCTCGGCGCTGACCATCGTCGTCTTCAGGCGGGTCCCGAACAGGGCCACGTCGTCCTCCTCGTGTCGCGGGCGCCGGCCGCGGGGACCGGCGGGGCCGCCGCGCCCGGGTGGGGCGGGACGGCTCCTCGTCGAGGACGTCAACGACCGCGGGCCCGCGAGGCTTCCCGCGGCCCGCCCCGCGGGGTCGTCAGCCGAGGACCGCGCCCCCGCGCGAGGTGGTGGGCGCGCCCCAGGCCCGCTCGGCGTCGGCGGCCGCCGCGGCGAGGCGCGCGACGGCGTCCTCCAGCACCGGCACCGGCTGCGTGAAGGGCAGCCGCAGGTGGTCGTCGAAGGCGTGCCCCGTGCCGAAGCGGGAGCCCGTGGAGAGGAAGAGGCCGTGGCGCTCGGCCGCGTCGACGACGGCCGACGACGACAGCCCCCGCGGCAGCCGGCACCACAGCGACAGGCCGCCCGGCGGCACCGGCACCTCCCACGTCGGCAGGGTCGCGCGGAGGGCCCCCACGAGGGCGTCGCGCTGGACCCGGAGCTGGGCGCGGCGGGCGACGAGCCCGGCGTCGAGGCCGTCGAGGAGGACGCAGGCGGCCAGCTGGTCGACGACGGGCAGCGCCCCGTGCTCCCGCGAGGCGGTGGAGGCGACGCGGTGGAGGAAGGACGGCTCGCCGACGAGCCAGCCGACCCGCAGCCCCGCCCACACCGACTTGCTGAGCGAGCCGACGGTGACGACGGCGCCCGGCCGGGCGTCCGCGGCCAGCGGCGGGGGCGCGTCCGCGGCGTCCCCGGTGCCGCCGGGGCCGTCCTCCGGCCCGCCCTCGGGACCGAGCGCCAGGTCGGCGAGCGTCTCGTCGGCGATGGTGAGGACGTCGTGCTGCTGCAGGCTCGCGGCGACCCGTCGCTGCTCCTCGGCGGTGAGGACGCCGCCGGTCGGGTTCGCGTGGTGGGGCACGAGGTAGGCCATGGCGGGGGAGGTCTCGCGGGCCGCCCGGTGCAGGGCGCCGGGGAAGCCGGCCGCGCCCCAGGTGGCCGTCGGGTCGCGCGGCACCGGGACGGCGCGGGCGCCGATCATCCGGAGGACGTCGAGGGCGTTGGGCCACGTCGGGTGCTCGACGAGCACGCGGTCGCCCGGCGACGTCCCCGCCCGCAGCGCGCCGCTCACGCCCGCGCTGGCGCCCGTCGTCACGAGGACGCGCTCGGCCGTCGTCGTCAGGCCCCGCGCGGTCATCCGCTCGGCCACCCGGGCGCGCAGGTCGGCGAGGCCGCCGGCCAGGTAGCCGTGCGAGGGCAGGAGGTGCGGCAGCGCCTCCAGCGCCGCCGCGTACGCGTCGGCCACCTCGGGCGGGCCGGCGGGGGATGCGTAGGAGAGGTCGACCGTCCCGTCCCGCGGGGCGCCCGGCACGAAGGCCGCGACGACACCGCTGCGGTCGGGGACGCTCGTCCACGTGCCGGCGCCCGTCCGGGAGCGGGCCCAGCCGCTCTCGCGCAGCCGTCGGTACGCCGACGAGACGGTCACCCGGCTGACGCCGAGCGCCGTCGCCAGCTCCCGCTCGGCGGGCAGCCGCCCCCCGACGGGCAGGCGACCGTCGGCCACGAGCGAGCGCAGGGAGAGGGCGAGGGACGCCGCGACGGGAGGGTGGAGCGTCGTGCGGCCGACGAGGGCGGCGAGCCGCTCGGCGGCCTCGCCGGCGGCGGACGACGACGTCGGCGCGCTCATGCCCCGAGGGTGCCACGCCGGCGGCTCGGCGGTGGCCTGCTCGGGGCAGGCCAGTGGGTGATTGGCTGGGCCGGACGGGTGAGGTCGGCGCTCCCCGCGGGCGCCGGACGACGGCGTCGGACGACGGTGCCGACCCGCGACGCGGACCGGGGTGGGCCGAAGCGCGGGTAGGAAGGGGAATAGAGGTGTGAGGCAGGCCACGCCCCGGCGATTGGCCTGCTCGGCGCGGGCCGCTGCGGGCCGACCATTGACCCATGACCGCTCTCGCCATCGTCCTCGCCGCCCTCGTCGTCCTCCTCGTCTCCTCCGTCGTGGCCCTCGTCCGCGACCTGCGCGCCGACGGCTACGGCTCCGCCCACACCTCCGGCACGGGCCTGTCCGTCTCGCACCGCCTCTCGGCCGTCAACCCCTACACGGGCCCCGGCCTCCGCTGACGCACCCCGGCCGACCGGCGCGACGCCGGCCGGCCGGCCCCCGCGGGCCTCTCGGCCCCCGGCGCACCACCTCCCGACGCCCCCTGCCGCCGTCCCGCGTGGGACGGTGACGTCGGCGCCCCGCAGCACCGCGAGCCCGACGTCGCCCCCCGGGGCGCCCCCGCAGGAGGACCCGTGCCCCGGTCGACGCGCCGCCCCGCCCCCGCCGTGCCGACGGGCACCGCCGACGTCCCGGCCGCCCCGGGCGCGGCGCCGGCTGCTGCCGGCCCCGCCGCGTGGGGGCTCCCGCACCGCTTCGTGCGCCTGTGCACGGGGCTCCTCGTCTTCGGGGTGGCCCTCGCGCTGCTCCTGCGCTCGGGCCTCGGCGCGGCGCCGTGGGACGTCCTCCACGAGGGCGTCGTCCTCCGCAGCGGCCTCGCCTTCGGCCTCGTCGTCGTCCTGTCCGGCGTCGTCGTCCTGCTCCTGTGGCTGCCGCTGCGCGTGCGCCCCGGCGTCGGGACGGTCCTCAACGTCCTCCTCGTCGCGGCGGGCATCGAGCTCGGCCTGCTCCTCCTGCCCGAGGCCGAGGGCCTGCCGCTCGCCGTGGTGATGCTCGTCACGGGGGTCGCCCTCAACGCCGCGGGCACCGCCCTCTACATCGGCGCCCGCCTCGGCACCGGCCCGCGCGACGGCCTCATGACCGGCCTCACGGCCCTCACCGGCCTGCCGGTGGGGCTCGTCAAGGCCGCCATCGAGGTCTCCGTCGTCCTGGCCGGCTGGCTGCTCGGCGGCACCGTGGGCGTCGGCACGGTCGTCTTCGCCCTCGGCGTCGGCCCGCTCGTGGGGCTGCTGCTCCCGCGCCTCGACATGCCCGGGGGCGCCGCCCGCGCCGCCGCGGCCGCCGCCGCCCGGGCGGCCTCCCCCCGCCGCCGGCCGGCGCGGCGCCGGGGTCGCGGCGTCGCCTCGCCCGCCTGAGCGGGCCCCCCGCCGGGACGGGCGGATAGCGTCACCCGGGTGAGCGAGCCCCTCGACGCCCCCGCCGACGAGACCCCCGCGGCCGACGCCGCCGTCCCGGCCCGGTGGGCCGACGCCGGCTTCGCCACCCGGGCCATCCACGTGGGCTCCGACCCCGACCCCCGGACCGGCGCCGTCGTCCCGGCCATCTCCGTGGCCACGACCTTCGCGCAGGACGGCGTGGGCGGGCTCCGCGCGGGCTACGAGTACGCGCGCTCGGCCAACCCGACGCGGGACGCGCTGCAGGCCTGCCTGGCCGCCCTCGAGGGCGGCACCGCCGCCTTCGCCTTCGCCTCCGGGCTCGCGGCCGAGGACACGCTCTTCCGCTCCGTCCTCGTGCCCGGGGACCACGTCGTCATCCCCGACGACGCCTACGGCGGCACGTACCGCCTCGTCGCCCGCGTCCTCGAGCGCTGGGGCGTGGCGCACACCCCGGCCGACGTCTCCGACCCCGCCGCCGTGGCGGCCGCCGTCACGCCGCGCACGAAGGTCGTCTGGTGCGAGACGCCGACCAACCCGCTCCTCGGGGTCGCGGACGTCGCGGCGCTCGCCGAGGTGGCCCACGCCGCGGGCGCGCTGCTCGTCGTCGACAGCACCTTCGCCACCCCCTACCTCCAGCAGCCGCTGGCGCTCGGCGCCGACGTCGTCGTCCACTCGACGACGAAGTACTGCGGCGGCCACTCCGACGTCGTCGGCGGCGCGCTCGTCGTCGGGGACGCCACCGCGCCGTCGGGGGAGCCGCTCGCGGAGCTGCTCGCCTTCCACCAGAACGCCCTCGGCGCCGTCGCCGGGCCGCTCGACGCGTGGCTCGTCCTGCGCGGCCTCAAGACGCTCGAGGTGCGGATGGAGCGCCACTGCAGCTCCGCCGAGCGCGTCGCTGCGCACCTCGAGGCGCACCCGGCCGTCCGCGAGGTGCTCTACCCGGGGCTGGCCTCGCACCCGGGCCACGCCGTCGCCGCCCGCCAGATGCGCCGGTTCGGCGGCATGGTGTCGGTCCGCCTCGCGGACGAGGCCGCGGCCCTGGCCCTCTGCGAGCGGCTCGAGGTCTTCACGCTCGCCGAGTCGCTCGGCGGCGTCGAGTCCCTCGTCGAGCACCCGCACCGCATGACCCACGCGAGCGCGGCCGGCTCCCCGCTGGAGGTGCCCGCCGACCTCGTCCGCCTGTCCGTCGGGCTCGAGGACGTGGACGACCTCCTCGCCGACCTCGACCGGGCGCTCGCCCCGGCCGCCGGGTGAGCGCGGGCCCGGGCGCGGCGGCGGCGCCCCCCGTCGGCCTCGACGACGTCCGCGCGGCCGCCCGCCTGCTCGAGGGGGTCGTGCGCACGACGCCGCTCGAGCCGAGCGCGGCGCTGTCCGAGCTCGTCGGCGGCCCGGTCCTCCTCAAGTGCGAGAACCTCCAGCACGCCGGCTCCTTCAAGATCCGCGGCGCCTACACGCGCATGTGCCGGCTGAGCGCCGAGGAGCGCGAGCGGGGCGTCGTCGCCGCCAGCGCGGGCAACCACGCGCAGGGCGTCGCCCTGGCCGCCCGGCTGCTCGGCATCCGCTCCACGGTGTGGATGCCCGCCGGTGCCGCCCTGCCGAAGGTGGAGGCCACGCGGCGCTACGGCGCGACGGTGCACCAGGCGGGCAGCACCGTCGACGAGGCGCTCGTCCACGCCGCGGCGCACAGCCGCGCCACGGGTGCCGTCCTCATCCACCCCTTCGACCACCGCGACGTCGTCGCCGGGCAGGGCACCGTCGGCCTGGAGCTCGTCGAGCAGGCCGCCGCGGCCGGCCACGACCTGAGGACCGTCGTCGTCTGCACGGGCGGGGGCGGCCTCGTGGCCGGGGTGGCCGCCGCCCTCTCGGCGCTCGCGCCGGGGGTGCGGGTGGTCGGCGCCCAGGCCGAGGGCGCCGCCGCCTACCCCGCCTCGCTCGCCGCGGGCGCCCCCGTGACGCTGGACCGCATGGCCACGATGGCCGACGGCATCGCCATCGGCCGCCCCGGCGACGTGCCCTTCGGGCTCGTGCGCGACCTCGTCGACGAGGTCGTCACCGTCTCCGAGGAGTCGCTGTCCCGCGCCCTGCTGCTGCTCCTCGAGCGCAGCAAGCTGCTCGTCGAGCCCGCGGGCGCCGCCGCCGCGGCGGCGCTGCTCGAGCACCCCGGGGCCTTCGAGCCGCCGGTCGCCGTCGTGCTGTCCGGCGGCAACGTCGACCCGCTCCTGCTGCTGCGCGTCGTGCGCCACGGCCTGGCCGCGGCCGGCCGCTACCTCGGCTGCCGCGTGCAGGTGCCGGACCGTCCCGGGGCGCTCTCCGGCGTCCTCGCGCTGCTCGCCGAGGCCGACGCCAACGTCCTCGAGGTCTTCCACACCCGGACGACGACGACCCTCGCCGTCGACGAGGTGGAGATCGGGCTGCAGCTCGAGACCCGCGGGCACGAGCACGCCGCCGCCGTGCTCGAGGCCCTCGCCGGCGCGGGGGTGCGGGTCGTCGGCTGACCCGGCCGGCCCGTCGCCGCCGGCGCCACGGCTGCCTCCGGCAACCTCGTGGTCGTCGTCGGGGGTCGCCGCTACGGTCGCCGCCGTGACCTCCACCTCCTCCGACCACCCGGTCGTGGCCGAGGGGCTCGTCAAGCGCTACGGCGAGGTGAGGGCCCTCGACGGGCTCGACCTCGCGGTGCCGCGCGGCAGCGTCCTCGGCGTGCTCGGCCCCAACGGCGCGGGCAAGACGACCGCCGTGCGGGTGCTCACCACCCTGCTGCGCCCCGACGCCGGCCGCGCCGTCGTCGCGGGCGTCGACGTCCTCGCGGACCCCAAGGGCGTCCGCCGCCGCATCGGCGTCTCCGGCCAGTACGCCGCCGTCGACGAGGAGCTCACGGGCCGCGAGAACCTCACGATGGTGGGGGACCTCTACCACCTCGGCCGCGGCCCGTCCCGGGACCGGGCCCGCGAGCTCCTCGAGCGCTTCACCCTCACCGACGCGGCAGACCGGCCGGTCAAGACGTACTCCGGCGGCATGCGCCGCCGGCTCGACCTCGCGGGCGCGCTCGTCGCCGAGCCCGAGGTCCTCTTCCTCGACGAGCCGACGACGGGCCTCGACCCGCGCAGCCGCCTCGACATGTGGGACGTCATCGCCGAGCTCGTCTCCGGCGGCACGACGCTCCTCCTGACGACGCAGTACCTCGAGGAGGCCGACCGGCTCGCGGACTCGATCGCGGTCATCGACCGCGGGCACGTCATCGCGGAGGGCACCGCGGACGAGCTGAAGTCCCAGGTGGGCGGCGAGCGGCTCGAGCTCACCGTCGGGCGGTCGGAGGACCTCGGGGCGGCCCGGGACGTGCTCGCGCGCTCGGGCACCGGCGAGATCACCGCCGACGAGCACTCCCGCACCCTGTCGGCGCCCGTCACGGGCGGCGCGGCGGCGCTCGTGCGCGTCCTCACGGCGCTCGGGGAGACGGACGTCGAGGTGCTCGACGCGGGCGTGCGGCGCCCGACCCTCGACGACGTCTTCCTCACCCTCACCGGGCGCGGCGCCGAGGAGGCCGCCGCCGGCGACGGGGACGGCGGCGGCCGCAAGGGCCGGGGCCGGGGTCGCCGGGGCGGGCGCCACAGCGCCCCGGCCGACGGCAGCACGGGGACGGACGGCAGCAGGGGCACCGACGGCAGCACGGACGCGGGGGCGCAGCGATGAGCGGCACGACGGACGCACGGCGACCGGGCCCGAGCACGGGGTCCGCGGCCGGCGGGCGCCGGCCCGAGCCGCCGGAGGCGGGCGGGCTCCGCCAGGCGGTGGGCGACGGCTGGACCATCGCGCGGCGCAACCTCATCCGCGTCAAGCGGGTGCCCGACCTCCTCGTCGGCTCGATCGTCTCGCCGATCATGTTCGTGCTGCTCTTCGCCTACGTCTTCGGCGGGGCCATCTCCCTGCCGGGCGCCGACGGGTCCGCCCCGGACCCGGCGGCCTACCGCGAGTACCTCATCGCCGGGATCTTCGCGCAGACGGTCATCTTCGGGGCCACCATCACCGGCTCGGGCATGGCCCAGGACCTCAAGACCGGGATCATCGACCGCTTCCGGGCCCTGCCGATGGCGCCGTCCGCGGTGCTCGTCGGCCGGACGACGGCGGACGTCGTCAACAACGTCCTCACCGTGGTGATCATGACGCTGACCGGCCTCGTCGTCGGCTGGCGCATCAACACGTCGGTCGGCGAGGCGCTGCTGGGCTACGTCGTCCTGCTCTTCTTCGCCTACTGCGTGAGCTGGATCATGGCGTACCTCGGGCTGCTGGTGCGGACGCCGGAGGTGTTCAACAACGTCACCTTCATCGTCATCTTCCCGCTGACGTTCATCGCCAACACCTTCGTGCCGATCGAGAGCTTCCCCACCGGCCTGCGCCAGTTCGCCGAGTGGAACCCCGTCTCCTCGGTGACCCAGGCGGCGCGGGAGCTCTTCGGCAACCTGCAGGCCGGCGTGCCGACCCCGGAGGCGTGGCCGCTGCAGAACCCCGTGCTCTACACGGTCCTGTGGGGCGTCGTGCTGCTGCTCGTCTTCGTGCCGCTGACCGTGCGGCAGTACCAGCGGGCCGCGGCGCGCTGACGCCGCCCCGGTCCCCGGACGGCCCGACGGGCCCCCCGACGACGACGGCCCGGCACCCCTCGGGGTGCCGGGCCGTCGTCGTGCCGCCCGTTGTGCGCGGGACGGCGGGCGGGGTCAGCCGGAGAAGGGCTCCGCGGACACGACCTTCACGGCGATCGTCTTGCCGTTGGGGGCGGTGTAGCTCGTCTCGTCGCCGGCGGAGCGACCGTTGATGGCGCCGCCGAGGGGCGAGGTGGGGCTGTAGACGTCGAGGTCCGTGCCCTCGGCGACCTCGCGGGAGCCGAAGAGGAAGCGCCGCTCGGTGCCGTTGACCTCGGCGACGACGACCATGCCCGGCTCGACGACGCCGTCGTCGGCCGGCGCGGCGCCGACGGTCGCGTCGCGCAGCAGCTGCGTGAGCTGGCGGATGCGCCCCTCCTGCTTGCCCTGCTCCTCCTTGGCGGCGTGGTAGCCGCCGTTCTCCTTGAGGTCGCCCTCCTCGCGGGCGGCCTCGATGCGCTGGACGATCTCCTGGCGCGCGGGCCCCGAGAGGTGGTCGAGCTCGGCCTTCAGCCGGTCGTAGGCCTCCTGGGTGAGCCAGGCCTGCTGGCCCCCGGAGGGCGCGGCGGGGCTCTGCGTGGTGTCGGTCACGGGGACCTCCTCGGGTCGTGCGGTCCTCGGCGAGGACCGTGGTGGTCTGCGGTGCGGTGCTGCCGTCCCGCGGGACGGAGGGCTCGGTGCTCGTCGGTGCGCGCCCCGGGGAGGGGCGGCGCCCGGCGCGGGTGCGGCACGGAGGGCCACGGGCCGCTCCGGCGGACACCGGCGACCGCCTCCGCAGCACCGCGAACGGGCCACCTTAGCCGACCGGCCCGACCGGACCGCTCAGGTCGGGGGCGGGGCGCTCAGCCCTCGACGGCCTCGCAGCCCATGACCTCGGCGCTGACGGCGCGCTGCTGGGTGCGGATCTCGACCTGCCGCGCGACGACGTCGTCGTCGGCGGGCCCGAGCTCGACCGTCCGCCAGCCGACGGTGGTGAAGTCCTCCGCCATGGCGCGGACGTCGCACCGAACCGTGCCCTCCGGGTCCTTCGTCACCTGGAAGGTCAGCGTGACCGAGGAGTCCGTCGGCTCGGTGAAGCCGATGACCTGCGAGGACACGCGCTGCTGCGCCGCGAGGCCGGAGCCGGCCCACGCCGCCCACCCGAGGGCGGCGAGGAGGGCGAGGACGCCGAGGGCCACGAGGAGCCGCCGCCGGGCCAGCGGGGAGCGGGCGCCGGACGGGCGCGTGCGGCCGTAGCGCTCGTCGAGGCGGGCGCGGGTCGCGCGGTCCGTCGTCGTGCCCACCGTGACCTCCTCCGTGCCGGTGCCGGCGCCACCTCGTGGGGGCTGCGCCGCGCGGTCGGTGCCGTCGTCCATCATGGCCCCCGGGCGTCCGCGCCGCGGAGCCGCCCCGGCGCGCCCCCGCTCGCCGTGGACCACCAGTGACACCAGCACGACCCCGAGCAACCCCGGGCCCAGCAGGCGGCCCGGCGGACCCGAGAGACGGAGCAGCACCGTGCCCACGAACGGCGCCACCGCACGCCACGACGAGCCGCACGCCGACGCCGCGACGACGGCGGCGCTGGCCGGCGACGGCCCGCTGCGCCTCATGGCCGTGCACGCCCACCCCGACGACGAGTCGAGCAAGGGGGCGGCCACGGCCGCCAAGTACGTCGCGGAGGGCGCCGAGGTCCTCGTCGTCAGCTGCACCGGCGGCGAGCGCGGCGACATCCTCAACCCGCGCCTGGCGGACGACCCGCACGTGCTGCGCGACATGGCCGAGGTGCGCCGCGGCGAGATGGCGGCCGCGGCGGCCGCGCTGGGCGTGCAGCACCGCTGGCTGGGCTTCGTCGACTCCGGCCTGCCGGAGGGCGACCCGCTGCCGCCGCTGCCGGACGGCTGCTTCGCGCTCGAGGAGGTCGAGACGGCCGCCGCGGCGCTCGTGCGCCTCGTCCGCGAGTTCCGGCCGCACGTCATGACGACGTACGACGAGGAGGGGGGCTACCCCCACCCCGACCACATCATGTGCCACAAGGTGTCCGTGGCGGCCTTCGAGGGCGCGGCCGACCTCGGGCGCTTCCCGGGCGGCGAGCCGTGGCAGCCCCTCAAGCTCTACTACAACGGCGGCTTCAGCCGGGAGCGGCTGCAGGTCTTCCACGACGCCCTGCTGGCGGCGGGGCAGGAGTCGCCCTTCGCCGAGTGGCTGGAGCGGCGCTCCGAGCGGCCCGAGCGGCGGGTCGACACCAAGGTGCCGTGCGCGGACTTCTTCGAGGCTCGGGACGCCGCCCTCCTGGCGCACGCCACCCAGATCGACCCCGACGGCTTCTTCTTCCGCGTCCCGCGGGAGCAGCAGGTCGAGCTGTGGCCCACCGAGGAGTTCGAGCTGGCGCGCTCGCTCGTGCCCACGAGCGTCCCGGAGGACGACCTCTTCGCCGGCGTCCGCCACCTCGTCGAGGGCGGCGCCGAGCGGGAGACCGCGTGACCGGCCCGCTGGGCGGGGCGCTGCTGGCCCTGGCCGGCCCGGTGCTCGCGGCGCCGGCCCTGCTCGCCGCGCCGACGCCGGCCCCCACGGGCGGCGCCGGCAGCGGGGGCGTCGTCGGCGGGGGCACGGTCGAGGCGTCGTCCATCGGGCCCGGCATCGTCGGCTTCCTCGCGACCTTCGCCATCGTCCTCGTGTCGGTCCTCGTCATCCTCAGCATGGTCCGGCGGCTGCGGCGCATGGAGGCGCGCCGCCGGGCCGACGAGGCCGTGGAGGAGGAGCGCCGCCGCGAGACCGGCACCGGGCTCCCGGGGGACGGGCGGACGCCGTGACGTCGGCCCCCGGCACCGGGGACGCCGGGCGGTCCGGGGACGCCGGGGGAGGCCCGGCCGACCGTGAGGCCCTGCCCGGCGGGCCCGCCACCCCTGCCACCGCCGACTCGCCCGGTGCGCCCCCGCCGCGGCCCGGCGCGGGCCCGGCGCCCGTGCGGCCGGCGCGGCGGGTGGGCCTGCGCACCCGGCTCGCCCGGGCGGCGGGCTCCGCCGCGGGGGCGGCGTCGCGGCTGTCCGGCCGCGGGGCGGGCGAGGTCGTCACCGGCCGCGTCGTCCTCCGGCTCGCGCCCCGGGCCGTCCACGAGCTCGCGGGGGAGCGCGTGGCGGCGGTCGTCTCGGCGACCAACGGCAAGACGACGACGACCCGCCTGCTCACCGCGGCCCTCGACGCCGCCCACGGCGGGGTCGTCAGCAACGGCGGGGGCGCGAACATGCGCGCCGGCGTCGTCAGCGCCCTCCTCGCGGGGCCGGGCGAGGCCGTGCTCGAGGTCGACGAGATGCACCTCGCCGGTCTGCTCCCGGAGCTCGCGCCGCGCGTCGTCCTCCTCATGAACCTCTCCCGCGACCAGCTGGACCGGACCGCCGAGACCCGTCAGCTGGCGGCCGGCTGGCGCCGCGCGCTCGCGGGCCTCGGGACGGACGGCGGCCGTGGCGTCGTCGTCGCCAACGCCGACGACCCGCTCGTCGTCTGGGCCGCCGGCACGGCGCCGCGCGTCGTCTGGGTGTCGGTCGGCTCGTCGTGGACGGCCGACGCCCGCAGCTGCCCGCGGTGCGAGCAGCTGCTGACGCTCCCCGGCGACCCGGGGGACGGCCGCGCGGCGGCCGACGGCGCGGAGCAGGCCGGTGGCTGGCGGTGCCTGTCCTGCGGGCTCGAGCGCCCGGCGCCCGGCCTCGTCCTCGAGGGCGGCGACGTCCACGAGCCCTCCGCGGGCGGCCCGCGCCGCCACCCGGTCCGCCTCGCGCTGCCGGGCCAGGCCAACCGCCGGAACGCGGCGATGGCGGCGGCGGCCGCCGCCGAGCTCGGCGTGCCCGTCGGCGACGCGCTCGCGGCCATGACCGACGTCGGGGACGTCGCGGGGCGCTACGCCTGGCTGCGGGCCGGCGGGGTCCGCTTCTGGCTCCTCCTGGCCAAGAACCCGGCCGGGTGGGTCGAGAACTTCGACGTCATGGGCACGAGCGACCGGCCGCTCGTCCTCGCCGTCAACGCGCAGGGCGCGGACGGCCGGGACACCTCGTGGATCTACGACGTGCCGTTCGAGCGGCTGCGCGGCCGTCGCGTCGTCGTGGCCGGCGAGCGGTCGGCCGACCTGTCGCTGCGGCTCGCCGTCGCGGGCGTCGACCACCGCACGGTCGGCGACCTCGGCGGTGCGCTGCGGGCGGCGCAGGCGCTCGGTCCCGGGCCGTCGGCCGCGCCGGGCGAGGAGGAGGGGGTCGACGTGGTCGGCAACTACACGGCGTTCCAGCAGCTTCGAGGCCTCGTGGCGGGGGGCGACCGGTGAGCGCGTCCGCGGTGAGCGTCGCCGTCCTGTACCCCGAGCTGCTCGGCACCTACGGCGACGGCGGCAACGCCGCCGTCCTCGCGGCGCGCGGCCGGGCCCGCGGCCTCGAGGTCGAGGTCGTCGAGGTGGTGGGCAGCGAGCCGCTGCCCTCGTGCGACGTCTACCTGCTCGGCGGCGGCGAGGACGGGCCGCAGCGCCACGTCGCGCGGCTCCTCGCCGAGGGCGACCGCATGGCCCGTGCCGTCGAGGCGGGCGGGGCGGTCCTCGCGGTGTGCGCGGGGATGCAGATCCTCGGCTCGGCCTTCCGCGACGTCGACGGACCCGTCCCCGGGCTCTCGCTGCTCCCGTGCCGGACGGTCGAGCCGCTGCCCACGCAGCGCCGCGCCGTCGGCGAGGTCGTCGTGGAGCCCGAGGCCGGGCTCTCCGACGTCCCGGGGCTGCCGCCCCTGCCCACGCTCGTGGGCTTCGAGAACCACGGCGGCCGGACGGCGCTCGAGCCGGGGGCGACCGCCCTCGGCCGGGTCGTCCGCGGCGTCGGCAACGGCGTGGAGGTCGACGGCGCGGCGCCGGTCGACGGCGTCGTCGCCGGCCGGGTCGTCGGCACCTACCTCCACGGCCCGGTGCTGGCGCTCAACCCCGCGCTGGCCGACCGGCTCCTCGGCTGGGCCACGGGCGGCGACCCGTCCGCGCTGCCGCCGGGCGACGAGCGGCTCGTGCGGCTCGACGAGGCCGCCGCGGCGGCGCGCGCGGTACGGCTGCGGATGGCGGGGCTGCCCACCGGCTGACGCCGGTGGATCCGGTCTCCCGGGCGGGGCTCCCGAGCCCCGACCGGGAGAAGGGGGCCGGGAGAAGAGGACCGGGGGACCGTCGGGGGTCAGAGCCCGGGCGGGCCCGGGACGGCGCCCTGGGCGGCGCGGTGGTCGGTGTCGGGGCCGTCGAAGGCGAAGCGCGCCCACACGTGCTTGGCGTCGGTGTCGAGGTACCAGCCGACGCCGTCGGCGAGACGCGCCGTGAGGTACATGCCGTAGCCGCCCTCGCCCAGCGGCCGTCCACCGGACATCTCGGGCGCCCTGTCGGCGGTGTCCGTGACGTCGACGAGGCAGGCGACGGCGTCGCAGAGCAGCCGGACGGTGCTGGGCGGCGCCCCGTGGCGCAGCGCGTTGGTGGCCAGCTCGCTGACGACGAGGACCACGCGGTCCTGGAGGTCCTGCAGCAGCGCCGACTCGACCTGGCCGCGGGCCAGCAGCTCCGTGTGGAGCTCGCGGCGGATGCGGGCGAGGTCGTCGGAGGTGGAGAGGTCCCAGGCGGTGACCTCGGCGAACCCGTCCGGCGGCCGCGCGTCGGCCATCAGCGCGTCGGGCACGCGGGCACCTCCTCGAAGACCGCGGCGCACGCCGCGGGCCGTCGGCCCCGGCGTCCCGCGGGAGCACGTCGCCGGCCGGACGGGGGAACGGTACGGCCCGCAGGCTCCTCACGCCCGGCCGGGGATGCCGACGCGCCGGGACGCCACCCACGACCGGCCCGGGGCCGGAGCCGGGGCCGCCACCGGAGCGGTCCGGTGGCGCGACCCGTGAGGGGCCGCGCGGCGCGGGGCGTGCGGCGGGGGGCCGAGCCGGGGCAGCGTCAGCCGAGCAGGTGCACGACGGGCACGGCGAGGGCGACGACGGCGGCGAGCGCGGCCGCGGCGGCGACCGGCCGGTCGAGGTGCACCCCGGCGTCGGGGCGCGACGACGCCCCGGCGTCCCGGCGCCAGCGCTCGACCAGGCGGGCGGCCCGCTCGGCGCCGAGGCCGGTCGGCGCGCGGCCCCCCACCGCGTCGACGTCCTCGTCGAGGTCGACACCCACCCCGAGCAGCACGTCGTCCTCGACGACCCGGGTGCCGACGACGTCGTCCCAGCCGAGCCGTCGCTCCAGCCCGCCGTCCCGGGCGACGACGCCGTCCCGGTCGCACCGCACCCGCCGGCGCGAGGCCGCCAGCCCACCGACACCGGGCACCCCGAGGGTGATCGGCCAGACCGCGTCCTGCCAGCCCTGCCACGGCTGGACGACGACCGCGAGCCAGAGCCCGAGGGGGACGAGGACCACCGAGACCGCCAGGAGGCGCCGCGCCGCGGACGTCCCCAGGTCGACGACGAGGGGCTCCTCGTCCTCGTCCACCCCGCGGACGGGGTGCGGCAGTGGCCCGCCGGGCCGGCCGGGCAGGCCGTGGCCGTCGAGGTGCCGCGGCGCGTCCGCGAGCAGCCGCAGCCAGCGGTGGTCGCCCAGGGTGAGGGGGGCGAGCGGTCCCGACGGCACGAGCACGTGGTCCTCGGTGACCGCGACGGCGAGGCCGCCGGGGCGGTCGCCGCCGAGGAGGACGGTCGGCTGCGCGAGGTCGTCGGGCGCGGTGCTCCCGACCTCGCCGCGCCACGCGGCGGCGAAGTCCTGCTGCAGCGCGGTCCAGGCCGGGTCGTCCTCGTCCTCGTCCTCGTCCCCGTCGTCCCCGTCCCCGTCGTCCCCGTCCCCGTCGTCCCGGTCCCCGTCGTCCCCCTCGTCGTGGGGCTGCCGGCCGTCCTCCCCGCCGTCGGCGTCGCGGTGCGGGCCGTCGTCGTCCGGCACCGGCTCGCGCATCGTCGTGTCGCGGTAGACCTCGTGGTGGAGGAGGCCGACGGCCTCGAGCACCTCCTCGAGCGTCCCGTCGGGCCCGGAGGGCTCGGCGAGCGGGAGCCGCAGCCCGAGCGCGGGGAGCAGCACGGCGTCGCCGTCCTCCGAGGGGACAGAGCTCGTCCGCCACGCCGGGCCGCCGTCGAGCAGCAGCTGCCGTCGGCGCCGCCGGGTGCGCAGCGCCGGGACGAGACCGGCGACGAGGCCGGCCGCCGCCGCCCCGGCGGCGAGCACGAGGGCGTCGTCGGCCCGGACGGGCTCCTCGTCGAGGCTCACCCAGGTCTCCTCGCCGCCGCGGTCGACGAGCGCCGGCAGCCGGTCGCCGACGGCGTGGTCCTCCAGCGGCTCGAGGACGACGACGCCGGTGACGCCGGGCACCTCGACGTCGACGGTCAGGTCCTCGTCGTCCACGGCGACGACCTCGACCACGACCGGCTCGGCGCGGGCCAGGTGCTCGGCCAGCCCGCCCCGGCTGTGCCACCACCACCCGCCGGCCGCCGCGGCGACGACGAGGGCGACGACGACGAGCGCACCCCGCGGGCCGAGCCCGCGCGTGACGAGCACCTCCCGGCCGTGGACGGGCAGCCGCCGTGCCGGCCCGTCGGGACGGCCCGTCGGGCGCAGGACGAGCGCGGCCCAGACCAGCGCGGCGCCGAGCGCCTGCGCCGCGACGGGGGCGGACCACACGAGCGGGTCCCCGGCCTCCCGGTAGGCCAGGAGGCTGCCGACCGCGCCGACGGCCAGCACCGGCAGGCCGACCAGCGGCTGCAGCCACGTCAGCAGCAGCCCCGCCAGGTGGACGCCGTCGACGACGTCCGTGCTCGCCGCCCACACGCAGGGGCTCGCCGGCGTGCACGGCGTGCCCACCACCTCGCTGACCGCGACGTCGGCCACGACGAGGGCGGTCAGCAGGGCCGGCACGACGACGCGCAGCACCCACCAGGGACGCGTGGCGAGCGGGCCGGGCGTCGCCGACGGCAGGTCGGCGAGCAGGCGGGCGTGCTCGGCGGCGCGCCCGGGGTCGGGCGCGTCGGTGCTGGTCACGGTGGCTCCGGGAGGTCGGCGGCGAGGGGCTCACGGCCCCGGTCCAGCATCGGCGGGCGGCGACTCACCCGGCGTCGGTGGTGGGGGTCTCGCCCGATCGGGCGAGGCGTCACGGCGAGGCGTCGTGGCGGTGCGTCATGGGGGCGCGCGCCGGGGCGCCGGGCGGTCCCGGGAGCCGCCCCGCACGATGGGGTGCATGCCGAACCGCCTGGCGACCGCCACGAGCCCGTACCTGCTCCAGCACGCCGACAACCCCGTCGACTGGCGCGAGTGGGGCCCCGAGGCCTTCGCCGAGGCGCGGGAGCGGGACGTGCCCGTCCTCGTCTCGGTGGGCTACGCCGCCTGCCACTGGTGCCACGTCATGGCGCACGAGTCCTTCGAGGACCCGGAGGTCGGGCGGGTGCTCGACGCGGGCTTCGTCGCCGTCAAGGTCGACCGGGAGGAGCGGCCCGACGTCGACGCCTCCCTCATGCGCGCGGTCACGGCGATGACCGGGCAGGGCGGCTGGCCGATGACGGTCTTCTGCACGCCCGACGGCGAGCCCTTCCACGCGGGCACCTACTACCCGCCGACGCCGCACCCGCGGATGCCGAGCTTCCGGCAGCTGCTCGACGCCGTCGGCGAGGCCTGGCGCGACCGGCGCGAGGAGGTCGTCGACCAGGGGGCACGGGTGGCGGAGGCGCTCGCGCGGCGCCCCGCGGTCGGCGACGGTGCGGCACCGCCCCCGGACGCGGAAGCCCTCGGCGCCGCGGTCACCGCCCTGCTCGCCGAGGAGGACACCGTCCACGGCGGCCTCGGCGGCGCACCGAAGTTCCCGCCGTCCGCCGTCTGCCTGTGGCTGCTCCGGCACGCGGCGACCGACGCCCCGACCGCCGCCGACGCCCTCGGGCTCGCCGGCCGCACGCTCACGGCGATGGCCCGCTCCGGCACCTACGACCAGGTCGGCGGCGGCTTCGCCCGCTACGCCGTCGACGCCGCCTGGGTCGTGCCCCACTTCGAGAAGATGCTCTACGACAACGCGCAGCTGGCGCGCGCCTACCTGCACTGGTGGCGGCTGACGGGCGAGCCCACCGGGGCCCGGGTCGCCGAGGAGACCTGCGACTGGATGGTCTCCACGCTCGGCACCGCGGAGGGCGGTCTGGCCTCGTCGCTCGACGCCGACACCCCGGTCGAGGGCCCCACCGGGACGCACGGCGTCGAGGGCGCCACCTACGTCTGGACGCCCCTGCAGCTGGCCGAGGTCCTCGGGCCCGACGACGGCCGCGGGGCGGCAGACCTCCTCGGCGTCACCGCGGAGGGCACGTTCGAGCACGGCTCCTCGACGCTGCGGCTGACGCGCGACCCGTGGGCCGACCCCGACGACGCCGCGCGCTGGACGTCGGTGCGGGACCGCCTCCGCGCGGCCCGGGCGCAGCGGCCGCAGCCCGCGCGTGACGACAAGGTGGTCATGGCCTGGGACGGGCTGGCCGTCGCGGCGCTCGCCGAGACGGGTGCGCTGCTCGGACGGCCCGACCTCGTGGCGGCCGCCGGGCGCGTCGCCGACCTGCTCGTCGCGGTGCACCGCGGCGGCGACGGGCGGTGGGTGCGGACGTCCCGCGACGGGCGCGCCGGGGCCTCCCGGGCGGTGCTCGAGGACCTCGGCGGCCTCGCGGAGGGGCTCCTCGCTCTCCACGCGGTGACGGGCGACCCCGACCGGGCCCGCCTGGCCGAGGAGCTGTGCGAGGTCGTGCTCGCCGAGCACGTCGACGAGCGGGGGGACCTCGCGGACGTCGCGGCCTCGGCCGACGACGCCGTGCTCGACCGGCTCGGTCGTCACACCGACCCGACGGACGGCGCGGCCCCGTCGGGCACGAGCGCGGCCGCGGGCGCCCTGCTCGGCGTCGCGGCGCTGACGGGCTCGGACCGGCTGCGCGCCGCGGCCGATCGGGCGCTCGCGCCGGCCGCGGAGCTCGTCCGGGCGGCGCCCCGCTTCGCCGGGTGGGCCATGGCGGTGGCCGAGGCCGCCCTCGACGGCCCCCGGGAGGTGGCCGTCCTCGGTCCGGACGGCGACGCCGCGACGGACGCCCTGCACCGCGCCGCGCTCGCGGGCACCGCGCCCGGGCTGGTCGTCAGCCGCGGCGAGCCCGGCGCCACCGTGCCGGCGGTCCTCGCCGACCGTGGCCTCGTCGGCGGCCGACCCGCGGCCTACGTCTGCCGCGGCCACGTCTGCGACGTCCCGACGACGGACCCGGCCGCCCTCGCCGTCGCCCTGGGGAGCCGCCCTCCGGCGCACTGACGTCCGCGCCGGGTGCCGTGGGGCAGATGGCGGGACGGCGAGGACGCCGGCGGCGCGACGTGCCCACGGTGGCCCTGGGGGGCGCGAGGCGCCGGGGCGGCCGACTCAGAAGGGCGGCGGTTCGTCTTCGTTCGGCAGGGCCGGTGGCGCGGGCGGTTCGCGGTGGTGGGTGGTCGCGGTGGTAGCGGCGCTGATGAGCAGGAGCGCGCCGGGCCAGGCCATGTCGACGGTCGGGTACGAGCAGTCGAGGGGATCTCCGAGGTCGTCCCAGCCGGCGGGCAGGGGCGTGCCGTCGCCGTCGCGGCTGGTGGTGGGTCGGGGGAGGAAGGGTGGTGCGGGGTCGTCGTGGACGAGGCCGAGGGGTGAGGTCCACCGGGTGCCGAGGCCGTGCAGGTCGGTCGGGTCGTCGGTGATCGGCTGGACGAGCCAGCCGTAGTGGGTGCGGCACTGGTGGTGCTTGCGGCAGCGGGGGCGGAGGTTGCACTCGCAGGTCGGCCCGCCACTGCCGTGGGGGACCTGGTGGTCGAGGTCGCAGCGGACCGACGGCTGGGTGCAGCCGGGGTGGGTGCACTCGGGCAGGGCGGTGCGGATGTAGCGGGACTGCTCGGCGGTCGGGACGTAGTCGGTGGGTAGGCCGGCGAGAGGGCAGGTCGACGCGGGCGGCGTCCCGGAGGCGGAGGCCCACGGGGGTGTGGCGACGCCGGGCGTGCTGGGGCCGGGCGTGCTGGGGCCGGGCGTGCTGGGGCCGGGCGTGCTGGGGCCGGGCGTGACGGCGTCGGAGATGCGGGTGAGCTTGTCGGCGAGGCCGGCTGGCACCTGTCGCGTGGTAGGCGTCGGTGGGGGCGCTGGTGGCATGCCGGTCCCGCTGTCACCAGGCGGGTAGGGGACCGCGTCTGCGTCAGGCGTCGGAGCGGGCGGGATGGTCGGTGGAGTCGTGGTGGGCGGTGCTGCCGGCGGACCGTCGTCGGTGACGCCGGGGATAGGCAAGCCGGTGATCTGGGTGGTCGCGTCGGTGCCGGCCGGCGTCGTCGTCGTCGTGCGGGTGTCGAGGTGGTGGAGGTGTCCGTCGACGCCGAGGACCTTCCCGGTGAAGGGGTCGGTGAGGATCCGGCGGAAGGGGTGGCCGGCGGCGAGGAGCTCACGGGCGACGTCGGCGGGGACGGCGCCGTGGCCGGCGAGCCACGCCTGCTCGTCGTCGAGGCCGAGCAGCGTGGGGAGCGAGACGTTGAGCTGGGGGCCGTGGCACTGCCCGGCGTGCGCCCGGCCGTCCTCACGTGCGCCGGTACCGGTGCCGGTGTCGGTGGCCAGGCCGACCAACGCGTCGAAGCGGCGGGCGTCGACGCCGCGCTGGTCGGGCAGGTCGGTGGCGGTGCCGTCGGCGGCCGCCGCGATGGGGTCGAGGCCTGCGGCGACGGCGGCGTGCGGGTCCGCGGCGGCGTGGGGGCCGGTGCGGGTGGTGACCCAGGTGGTGATCCTTTGGAACAGGGCGGTGATGTCGGCGACGGGGCCGGTGGCGACGAGCTCGGCCGCCCCGTCGCCGAGGGGCTGGACGAGGACCTGCCGGCGGCAGGTCTCGTACCGGACGCGGCGGTTGGTCGCGTCCACCTCGAGCCGGGCCACGAGGGCCCGCACCTTGCGCGTGACCCCGCGTGGGTCTAGGCGGGGCAGGTCGTCGGCGACCTCGGCGTCGATCCACCGGGCCTGCTCAGGCGTCAGGCCCGCCGTCTCGGTGACGACGGCGTGCGCCTGTGCGGAGCAGATGGCCCCGACGCGCAGCGCGGCCCGGGTCTGCGGCAGCACGGTCGTCAGCGCGAGTGCGTCCTGGACGAGGCGGCGTGCTCCGGCGACCCCGACGTGCAGGGCGAGGGCGATCTCGGTGATGACGGCCTCGGCGGGGTCCCCGCCGAGGCGGCCGAAGCGGGCGGTCTCGACCGGGTCGCCGTCGACCGGGACGCCCAGGGAGGCGGCGACCTCGTCGACGAGGTCGGCCACCAGCCCAAGCATCGCGGCGTGCTGGATCGACGCGGCGGCGTGGGCGTCGCGGAGCTGGTCCAGGACGGCCCGGCCCGCGCGTCGGGAGACCGGGAGGTCGCCCACCGGGACATCGGCCGGGCCGGCTGACGCCGAGGCATCGGGGGCGGCACCAGACGGTGCACCGGACTGAGCACCGGCCGGAGCACCCGACGCGTCGAGCCCGTCGGCCGCCCATGGGGCGTGGTCGCGCGGGCGACCCTCCTCGGGCTCTTGCAGTCCCACCTCGACCACCCCCTCGTGACCACCGTCCGAACGCGTGTTCGAATGATAGTCGAGGGGGCCGACAGCCGCCACGGTCGTCCACCGACGGCGAGAGGCGACGGGAGGAGCCTGCCGCGAAGGGGCAGCGTCGGTCCGGCTTCCGTCCGGAGGCGTCAGGGCGACGGCTCCCGGCGCCGGTCGCCGGGCATGGGACACGCGCCGGAGCTGCCGCCACTCGATCGCCCGGCAGGCCCCGGGGAGCTTTCGGGGGCCGCCCGGTGAGCCCCCGGGGAGCTTCCGGCGGGCTCTCGATGAGCCGGGATCCTTGGGGGCTCGGGCTCGGGTCCGCCGGGCATCGGGTCGCGGAGGACGGCGACGACGACGGTGGCCGGCAGGACCGGGCCGGGGCCGCGGCTCAGGCGCCGGGGACGTCCCCGCGGTACAGGGCCAGGGAGGCAGCCACGTAGTGGCACACGAAGCCGACGACCGTCAGCGCGTGGAAGATCTCGTGGAAGCCGAAGTAGCGCGGGCTCGGGTCGGGCCTCTTGAGCCCGTAGACGAGCGCGCCGGCGGTGTAGGCGAGGCCGCCGACGACGACGAGCACCGTCACGGCCGTCCCCCCGCCGCGGAGGAACTGGGGGAGGAAGGCGACCGCCACCCAGCCCATCGCGACGTAGGCGGGGACGTACAGCCACCGCGGGGCGCCGACCCAGAAGATGCGGAAGGCGATGCCCGCGAGCGCGGCCAGCCAGGCGACGAGCAGGAGCACCCGCCGGGGGCCGTCCTCGAGGAGGAGGACGGCGAAGGGCGTGTAGGTGCCCGCGATGATGAGGAAGATGTTCGAGTGGTCGAACCGCTTGAGGACCATCGTCGTCCGCGGTGACCACGTACCCCGGTGGTACAGCGCGCTGATGCCGAAGAGCAGGGCCGCCGTCAGCCCGAAGATCGCCATCGCCCAGCGGCTGCGGGCGTCTGGCGCCAGGGCGACGGCGACGATCCCGGCCGCCACGACGAGCGGGAACATGCCGAGGTGCAGCCAGCCGCGCAGCAGGGGCTTGACGGCCCGCACCACGTCGGGGGCGCCGGGCCTCCCGGGCGCCCCGCGGGTCGGGGCCGCCGACGGGCGGGTGGTCGGGTCGAGGGCGCTGCTGCCGCCCTCGCCGGTGCTCCTCGCGCTGCCCACGGCCGCCTCCTGACGTCGGTCCGAGCCCTGCCGCCGACGGGTCGGCGGCACCCCGAGGGTAGTCGCGACGACGTGGCCCCCCGTCGCCGTCCACGACCGGCGGTTGACGACCGGCGATCGGCGACCGGCGGACGACGACCGGCGGCTGACGGCCGGTGGCCGTCCGGGGCCGGACGAGTAGCGTGACGGCGTGCCCCTGCGAGACCTCGTGTACCGGCTCTACGAGCGCCGGCTCGAGCGGTCCGTCGCCGGGCGGCACCGGGGCGACCGGCTGCTGGGCCGCGGTCCCCACCCCGCCGGCCCCCACCACGTCGGCGTCATCCTCGACGGCAACCGCCGCTGGGCCCGCCAGTCCGGCCTCGCGGCCCAGGACGGCCACCGGCAGGGCGCCGGGAAGATCGTCGACTTCCTCGGCTGGTGCGAGGACGCGGGCGTCGGCGTCGTCACGCTCTACCTGCTCTCCACCGACAACCTGCGGCGCGACCCGGACGAGGTCGCCGAGCTCCTCGGCATCATCGAGCAGGCCGTCGACGACCTCGTGGCGACGGGGCGGTGGCGGGTCCACCCCATCGGCGCCCTGCACCTGCTGCCCCCCGCGACGGCGGCCCGGCTCGCCGAGGCGGCGGCCAGCACCCGCGACGGCGGCGGGCTTCACGTGAACGTGGCCGTCGGCTACGGCGGCCGCCAGGAGATCGCCGACGCCGTCCGCTCGCTCCTGCGCGACGCCGCCCGCGACGGCCGCACCCTCGAGGAGCTGGCCGACGTCGTCACGGTCGACCACATCGCCGAGCACCTCTACACGAAGGGTCAGCCGGACCCCGACCTCGTCATCCGCACGTCGGGGGAGCAGCGGCTGTCCGGCTTCCTGCTCTGGCAGAGCGCGCACAGCGAGTTCTACTTCTGCGAGGCCCTGTGGCCGGCGTTCCGCCGCGTCGACCTCCTCCGCGCGCTGCGCGCCTACGCGGCGCGCGAGCGGCGCTACGGCTCCTGACGCCACTCTCCCGACGCCGACGCCAGAGCTCCGTCGCGGCCCGGCCGCGCCGTCCCGCGGCACCGGGCTTTGTCCCCGTCCGCCCCGTCGCCCTCATTCGCACCGTCCGTCACGCGGGTCCCGGCCGGCGGCTCACCCGTCCGTGCGACGCGCCCGGTCGCTCCCCGGCACGCCCCGTCGCCGCGGCTAGCGTCGGGAGCGGCGGCGGGCCGACCCCGTCGCCCCGGGAGGTCGGGGTGACGCACGGTCGAGGTGCCCCCGCGGGGAGGTGGCCGGCCCACGCCGGGCCGCGTCGCCGCGGCGCCGCCGACCCGCGCGCCGCACGGCCCGCCCTGCCGGCCCAGCCCGTCGAGTAGCCGCCCGCGCGGCTGCGCGGGCGGGTGAGGAGCACCTCGTGGCCACCACCCCCGCGCGCACGTACGTCCTCGACACCTCGGTCCTGCTCTCCGACCCGCACGCGATGCAGCGCTTCGCCGAGCACGAGGTCGTGCTGCCGCTCGTCGTCGTCGTCGAGCTGGAGGCCAAGCGCCACCACCCGGAGGTCGGCTACTTCGCGCGCACGGCCCTGCGCCTGCTCGACGACCTGCGTGCCCGCCACGGACGGCTCGACGGGCCGGTCCCGGTGGGCGAGCACGGGGGGACCCTGCGGGTCGAGCTCAACCACGTCGACCCGACGTCGCTGCCCGCCGGGCTCCGGCTCGGGGACAACGACTCCCGCGTCCTCGCGGTCGCGCGCAACCTGTCCGCGGAGGGCGGCGACGTCGTCGTCGTCAGCAAGGACACCCCGATGCGGGTCAAGGCGTCCGCGCTCGGCCTGGCGGTGGAGGAGTACCGGGCCGACGCCGCCGTGGACTCGGGCTGGACGGGGCTCGCGGAGCTCGAGCTCGCCGAGGACGACATGGCCGCCCTCTACGGCGAGGAGCGCCTCGAGGACCCGCGCGCGGCCGAGCTGCCCGTGCACACCGGGCTCGTCCTCCTCTCCGCCCGCGGGTCCGCGCTCGGCCGGGTGGCGCCCGACAAGTCGGTCCGGCTCGTCCGCGGCGACCGGGAGGCCTTCGGCGTCCGTGGCCGCAGCGCCGAGCAGCGGGTGGCCCTCGAGCTGCTCTTGGACCCGGAGGTGGGGATCGTCAGCCTCGGCGGCCGCGCCGGCACCGGGAAGTCGGCGCTCGCGCTGTGCGCGGGCCTCGAGGCGGTGCTCGAGCGCCGCACGCAGAAGAAGGTCGTCGTCTTCCGCCCGCTCTACGCCGTCGGCGGGCAGGACCTCGGCTACCTCCCCGGCAGCGAGGCCGAGAAGATGGGGCCCTGGGCCCAGGCGGTCTTCGACACGCTCGGCGCGCTCGTCAGCTCCGAGGTGGTCGAGGAGGTCATGGCCCGCGAGCTGCTCGAGGTGCTCCCGCTCACCCACATCCGCGGCCGCAGCCTCCACGACGCCTTCGTGGTCGTCGACGAGGCGCAGTCGCTCGAGCGGGGCGTCCTGCTCACCGTGCTCTCGCGCATCGGGCAGGGGAGCCGCGTCGTCCTCACCCACGACGTCGCCCAGCGCGACAACCTCCACGTGGGGCGGCACGACGGCGTCGCGGCCGTCATCGAGGCGCTCAAGGGGCACCCGCTCTTCGCGCACGTGACCCTCACCCGCTCGGAGCGCTCGCCCGTGGCCGCCCTCGTCACCGAGCTGCTGGAGGGCCTCGAGCCCTGACCGCGACCGGCGCCCGACGGCGCCGGCGCCCCGTCCGTCCCGGCGCGGGCCCCTCCGCCGGGTCGGTGACGCAGCGCTCACGACCCGGCGGTGTGGTCACCCCGGGTGACGTCGGAGGTGACGGATTTGGACCGTGACCTGTTCGTGATGCAACCTGGCGCCTCCGCGCGCCGACCAGGGCGTGCCCGAGGGAAGGCAGGCCGTGGGCCGTCATCGCACCGAGGACCGCCACGGCAGGCACCTCTCCAGCAGCTCCCGCACGACCACCCCGGGTGACGGCGCCGGTGGCGCCGCCCGGCACGCGGCCCCCGTCGACGCCCGGGCCCCCCGCGCCGCGGGCCTCCGCTCGCGCGCCGGCCGGGTCGTCCTCGCCGTCGGCGTCGGCGCGGCCGTCGTGGCCGCCGGCACCGGCGCCGTGACGGCGAGCGCCCCGTCGGCGACGACCGGCGGGGCCCCGGCCGCCCTCGCGCCCGTCGCGGCGACCCCCGCCGCGCCCACGACGCCGCCCCCCGCCGTCCCCGACGACTCCCGGGCCGACCTGCGCGCCGAGGAGGCCGTCGCCTCCGAGCACCGCGCGGCCGTCCGCGACCGCCTCGCCGCGGAGGCCGCCGCCGAGGCGGCCCGCGTCGAGGCCGAGCGCGTCGCCGCCGAGGAGCTCGCCGCCCGCGAGGCCGCGCTCGCCGAGGCGGAGGAGGCGGCCAGCCGCAGCGCCCAGCGCGACCCCAAGCCGATCGCGGCGGACATGGTGGCCGAGCGCGGCTGGTCCTCCGAGCAGTTCTCCTGCCTCGAGCAGCTCTGGACCAAGGAGAGCGGCTGGCAGTACGACGCCGACAACCCCACGTCCAGCGCCTACGGCATCCCCCAGGCACTGCCCGGGTCGAAGATGGCGAGCGCCGGTGCCGACTGGGAGACCAACCCCGTCACGCAGATCTCGTGGGGCCTGGAGTACATCGACGACGTCTACGGCACCCCGTGCAGCGCCTGGTCGCACAGCCAGGCGGTCAACTGGTACTGAGCCGTCCGCCGGCCCCGCCCGGCCGCGCCGCACGACGACGCCCCGGCCCCCCTCGCGGGGGACCGGGGCGTCGTCGTGCCGGGACGGGACGTCAGCGCTGCGGAGGCCGCGTCATCGACAGGACGTCGAGGGCGCTGTCGAGCTGGGCCTCGGTGACCTCGCCGCGCTCGACGAAGCCGAGGTCGACGACGGCCTGGCGCACCGTGACGCCGTGCGCGACGGCGTGCTTGGCCACCTTCGCCGCGGCCTCGTAGCCGATGGTGCGGTTGAGCGGCGTGACGATCGACGGCGAGGACTCCGCGAGGGCGCGCGCCCGCTCGACGTCGGCCTCGAGCCCGTCGACGGTGCGGTCGGCGAGCAGCCGGCCCGCCCCGGCGAGCAGGCGCACCGACTCGAGCACGTTGCGCGCCATGACCGGGATAGCGACGTTGAGCTCGAAGGAGCCGCTGGCGCCGGCCCACGCCGTCGCCGCGTCGTTGCCGACGACCTGCGCGCACACCATGAGGACGGCCTCGGGGACGACCGGGTTGACCTTGCCGGGCATGATCGAGCTGCCCGGCTGGAGGTCGGGGATCCGCAGCTCGCCGAGGCCCGTGTTGGGGCCGGACCCCATCCAGCGCAGGTCGTTGCAGACCTTGGTGAGGCTGACGGCCACCGTGCGCAGCGCGCCGGAGAGCTCGACGAGCCCGTCCCGCGCGCCCTGCGCCTCGAAGTGGTCCGGCGCCTCGGTGATCGGCAGCCCCGTGTCGGCGGCGAGCAGCTCGATGACGCGCTGGGGGAAGCCGGCCGGCGTGTTGATGCCCGTGCCGGTGGCCGTCCCGCCGAGCGGCACCTCCGCGGTGCGGGGGAGCGCGGCGCGCACCCGCGCGGCGCCGTAGCGCACCTGCTGGGCGTAGCCGCCGAACTCCTGCCCCAGCGTCACGGGCGTCGCGTCCATGAGGTGCGTGCGGCCCGCCTTGACGACCTCCGCCCACTCCTCCGCCTTGCGGCGCAGCGACGCCTCCAGGTGCTCGAGCGCCGGCAGGAGGTCCTGCACGACACCGGCGGTCGCGGCGACGTGCACCGAGGTGGGGAAGACGTCGTTGGACGACTGCGAGGCGTTGACGTGGTCGTTGGGGTGGACGTCGCGGCCGAGGCGGCGCGAGGCCAGGGTCGCCAGCACCTCGTTGGTGTTCATGTTGGACGACGTGCCCGAGCCGGTCTGGAACACGTCCACGGGGAACTGGTCGTCGTGGGCACCGGCCGCCACCTCGTCGGCCGCCGCGACGATCGCGTCGGCGACGTCCTGCGGCAGGACGCCCAGCTCGGCGTTGGCCTGCGCGGCAGCCTTCTTGATGCGCGCGAGCGCCTCGACGTGGGTGCGGGAGAGGGTCGTGCCGCTGAGCGGGAAGTTCTCGACGGCGCGCTGCGTCTGCGCGCGGTAGAGGGCGTCGGCCGGCACGAGGACCTCGCCCATCGTGTCGTGCTCGACGCGGAAGCCCTCGGGGGGAGCGCCGGCGCTGCTGTCGGGGGAGTTCGCGGTCATGGCGCCATCGTGCCGTGCCGGCGGGGGTCGCCGGGCGGGGGCGCGCCCCGCGTCCGGCGCCGGCGGCGCGACGTGCGTCACGCCCCGCACCGGCCCCGGCGACGCCCGGGCGCCGAGGTGACGGGACGGTCACGGACGGTTGCCGCACACCGGACGTGGGGGCAGGGTGTGCGGCACGCATCTCTTCGACGTCGAAGGAGCCCGCCGTGACAGGACGCCCGGGGCAGCAGTCCGGCCGAGCAGGCACGGCGCGACGGCGGGAACGACGGCGGGCGGGGCCTGTGCGTCGCACCGCCGCGGTGCCCGCGGCCGTCGTCGTCGCCGGCGCGCTGCTCGTCTCGTGCGGCAGCGGGGAGAGCCAGGAGGTCACCGCCGACGGCACGCCCGTCCTCAACTGGTACATCAACCCGGACTCGGGCGGCCAGCAGGAGATCGCGCGGCGCTGCACCGAGGCCAACCAGGGGCGCTTCGCGCTCAACGTGCAGATCCTGCCGAACAACCCGCAGGGCCAGCGCGAGCAGCTCGTCCGACGGCTCGTGGCGGGGGACTCCTCCGTCGACATCATGAGCCTCGACCCGCCCTTCATCCCCGAGTTCAGCGAGGCGGGCTTCTTCGCCCCCATGCCGCCGGAGGTGCAGGAGGCCGTCAGCGAGGGGGTCCTGGACGGCGCGCTCGCGGGTGCCACCTACGCCGACGAGCTCGTCACGGTGCCGTTCTGGGCCAACACCCAGCTGCTCTGGTACCGCCAGTCGGTGGCCGAGGAGGCGGGCCTCGACATGAGCGAGCCGGTCACGTGGGACCAGGTCATCGACGCCGCCGAGGCGACGGGGACGACGGTCGGCGTCCAGGGCCGTGCCGCCGAGTCGATGACGGTGTGGGTCAACGCCCTCGTCGTCTCCCAGGGCGGCGACGTCCTCGCCAACCCCGAGGCACCGGCCGACGAGATCCAGGTCGACCTCGACAGCCCCGAGGGCCAGCAGGCCGCCGCGATCATGCAGCGCATCGCGGACGCCGGGGTCGGCGGCCCGCAGCTGTCGACGGCGGACGAGGACGCCAGCGCCGCGCTCTTCGAGTCGGACAGCGGCGGCTTCATGGTCAACTGGCCGTACGTCTGGGCCCGCGGCCAGACGCTCGTCGAGCAGGGCAGCCTCGACCAGTCCGTCCTCGACGACTACGGCTGGACCCTCTACCCGCGCGTCGACGCGGAGACCGAGCCGGCGACGCCGTACGGCGGCATCAACCTCGGCATCGGCGCCTTCACCGACGACCCCGACCTCGCCTACGAGGCCGCGCAGTGCATCGCGTCGGTGGAGAACCAGACGTACTACTTCGCCTCGAACGGCAACCCGCCGTCCAACGCCGCGGCCTTCGACGACGAGAGCCTGCTGGAGGACTACCCGATGGCCCCGACCATCCAGGAGTCGACGCAGCTCGCCGCGCCCCGGCCGCAGACGCCCTTCTACGACGTCGTCTCGACGGGCATCCAGCGCACCTGGCGGCCCGAGACGGCGGACCCGGGGAGCACCCCGGCGGTCTCGACCGAGCTCATCACCGAGGTGCTGCGCGGGGAGGCCCTGCTGTGAGCGCGACGAGACCCACGACGAGCGGCTCCTCGCGGGCCGGCGCGGACGCGACCGGGGACGGCCGCGACGCGGTCGACCCCCGGCCGTCCGGCGAGCAGGAGCGCCGGGCTCGGCGCGCGGGCGGCAAGCCGCCGCTGACCGACCGGGCCAGGGGCGAGCGCAACCTCGGGCTGCTGCTCGTGGCGCCGGCGTTCCTCGTGATGATCGGCGTCGTCGCCTACCCGATGCTCCTGGCGGCGTACGACTCGCTCTTCAGCTACCGCCTCACGGCGCCGGACCAGCGGTCCTTCGTCGGGCTGCAGAACTACATCACCATCCTGTCCGACCCCCTGTGGTGGCGGGCCTTCGCGACGACGGGCTACATCACCGTCATCACGGTGGCCGTCGAGCTGGTCCTCGGCTTCGCGCTGGCGATGGTCATGCACAAGGCGATCACGACCCTGCGGCCCGTGCTGCGGACGGCGATCCTCATCCCGTACGCGATCATCACGGTCGTCTCGGCCTTCGCCTGGTTCTACGCCTTCGACCTGAACTCCGGCTTCGTCAACCAGTGGCTGCCCTTCGTGGGCGACGACTTCAACTGGTTCGCGGAGCGCAGCAGCTCGCTCGTCGTCATCATGCTCTCGGAGATCTGGAAGACGACGCCGTTCATCTCGCTGCTCCTGCTGGCCGGTCTGGCGCAGGTGCCGGAGGACCTCCAGGAGGCGGCGCGGGTCGATGGCGCGACCTTCTGGGAGCGGCTGCGGAAGGTCACGCTGCCCAACATGAAGGCCGCCATCATGGTGGCCCTGCTGTTCCGCACGCTCGACGCGGTCCGCATCTTCGACAACGTCTTCATCATGACGGCCGGCACCAACGGCACCGAGACGCTGGCCTTCCTGGCCTACCGGCAGACCATCCAGCGGCAGGAGGTCGGCCTCGGCTCGGCCATCTCCGTCCTGCTGTTCCTCCTGGTGGTCCTCATCGCCGTGCTCTTCGTCAAGGTCTTCAAGGTCGACCTGTCCCGGCAGAGGGGTGAGTGAGCATGGGCGTGCGCATGTCGACCCGCGAGAAGGTGCTCTGGTACGTGGCGGGGGCGGCGATCGTCGTCTACGCGCTCTTCCCCGTGGCGTGGATCCTCTCGCTGAGCCTCAAGACGAACGCGGGCCTCACGGAGAACCAGTTCCTGCCGAGCGAGGTGACGTGGGACAACTACCGGCTCATCATCACCGGTGACGCGTCCGAGCTCTTCCTGCCGGCCCTGCGGAACTCGATCGGCATCGCCCTCATCGCGACGCTCATCGCCGTCGTGCTGGCGACGCTCACCGCCTACGCGGTCTCCCGCCTGCAGTTCCCCGGCAAGAAGCTGCTGCTGACGACGGCCCTCGCCGTGGCGATCTTCCCCGTCATCTCCATCGTCACGCCGCTGTTCAACATCTGGCGGACCATCGGCCTCTACGACACCTGGCCGGGCCTCATCATCCCGTACCTGGCGGTGACCCTGCCGCTGGCCATCTGGACGCTGTCGGCCTTCTTCCGCGAGATCCCCTGGGACATGGAGCAGGCGGCCCAGGTGGACGGCGCCACGACGTGGCAGGCCTTCATCAAGGTGATCGTCCCGCTGGCCGTGCCCGGCGTCTTCACCACGGCCATCATCGCGTTCTTCCTCGCCTGGAACGACTTCGTCTTCGGCATCTCGCTGACGTCGACCGACGCGTCCCGGCCCGTGCCGGCGGCGCTCGCCTTCTTCACCGGCGCCTCGCAGTTCGAGGAGCCGACGGGGGCGACGTCGGCCGCCGCCGTCATCGTCACCATCCCCGTCGTCATCATCGTGCTCGTCTTCCAGCGGCGGATCGTCGCCGGCCTCACGAACGGCGCCGTCAAGGGCTGACGCCCGGGCCCACCCCAGTCACCGCGGAGAAGGAGAGCCGACATGGCCGGCATCACCCTGCAGAACATCGTCAAGAAGTACGGGGACGGCTTCCCGGCCGTCAACGACGTCAGCCTCGACATCGCCGACGGCGAGTTCGTCATCCTCGTCGGGCCCTCCGGCTGCGGGAAGTCCACGCTCCTGCGGATGGTCGTCGGCCTCGAGGACATCACCGACGGCGACCTCACCATCGGCGGGAAGCGCGTCAACGACAAGGCGCCCCGCGACCGCAACCTCGCGATGGTGTTCCAGAACTACGCCCTCTACCCGCACCTGTCGGTGTTCGAGAACATCGCCTTCCCGCTGCGGCTGGCCAAGGGCAAGCACTCCGACGCGGAGGTGACCAAGCGGGTCAACGAGGCGGCCGACCTCCTCGAGCTGCGCGAGCACCTCGAGCGCAAGCCGGCCAACCTCTCCGGCGGCCAGCGCCAGCGCGTGGCCATGGGGCGGGCCATCGTGCGCCAGGCGGACGCCTTCCTCTTCGACGAGCCGCTGTCCAACCTCGACGCCAAGCTGCGCGGCCAGATGCGCACGGAGATCGCGCGCATGCAGCGGCGGCTCGGCACGACGACCATCTACGTCACCCACGACCAGACCGAGGCGATGACGCTGGGCGACCGGGTGGCCGTCCTGCGCAAGGGCGAGCTGCAGCAGGTCGCCAGCCCGCGCGAGCTCTACGAGGAGCCCGTCAACCTCTTCGTCGCCGGCTTCATCGGCTCCCCGCCGATGAACTTCCTGCCCGCGCAGCTGGAGGGCACCACCCTCACGCTGCCCTTCGGCTCCGTCGAGATCACGCCGGAGGTGGCGGAGCGGGCGCGCGGGGCGGAGTTCCTCATCGCGGGCCTGCGGCCCGAGCACGTCGAGGACGCCTCGGTGCTCGAGGGCTCGCGGGCCGAGCGCGGCACGACGTTCGAGGTGGACGTCGACGTGACGGAGTGGCTCGGCAACGAGCTCTACGCCTACGTGCCGTTCACGCCGGACGAGCGGGTGGCGGCCAAGCTCGCCGAGCTGGACAAGGAGCTCGACGGCGAGAGCATGCGCCACCAGATGGTCGTCACGCTCGACGCCCGCAGCCGGGTGCGCGACGGCGACCGCGCGCGCCTGTGGTTCGACCCGGCGAGCCTGCACCTCTTCGACCCGGCGTCGGGCCGGAGCCTCACGCGGGACGAGGGCCGGGCCGAGCAGATCGCCCGCGAGAGCGAGGAGGCCCGGCGCGAGGCCCTCGAGCGCTCGCGGGCCCGCGCCGCCGAGGGGGCCGCGGTCTAGGACGACGCCCCCGCAGGGCCCGGCCGCCGGGCCCCGCGGGGGACCCCAGCGGGCGGCCGGGCCGGGCAGGGGGCGGCCCGGCCGCGGGGGGCGCGCCGGTGCGCCCCCGCCGGTGACCCCGCCGGGGTCAGGAGCCGCTGCGGGGCAGCTCGTCGCGACGGGGCGGGTCGGCCCCGGGCCGCGACACGGTGACGGCGGCGACGTCGGTGGCCGCGGCCACGCACCGCCCGAGCACCTCGAGGTCGACGGCCGCCAGCGCCGTCCGCCGGTCCGCGCCGAGCAGGCCCTCCGACCACAGCGCGTCGACGAGGCCGCCGGTGAAGGAGTCGCCGGCGCCGACGGTGTCCGCGACGTCCACCGTCCGGCCGGGCTCGTCCACCTCGCCCGCGGCGCAGACGGCCAGCGCACCCTCCCCGCCGCGGGTGAGCACGACGAGGGCCGGGCCGAGGCCCAGCCAGGAGCGGACGACGTCGGCCGGGTCGCGGTCCGGGAACAGCCACCCGGCGTCCTCGTCGCTGAGCTTGACGACGTCCGAGGTCGTCACGAGGGCCTCGACGCGCGGGCGGACCTCCTCGGGCGTGCCCATGAGCGACGGGCGCAGGTTGGGGTCGAGGACCACGGTCGTCGTCGGGCGCAGGGCGTCGAGGAGGCCCTCCACCTGGGTCGCGCCCGGCTCGAGGGCGGTCGCGAGGGAGCCCGTGCAGACGACCAGCGGCGGCTCGCCCGCCGTGATGCACGCGAGGTCGTCGGCCTCGAGCTCCCACGCCAGGTCGAACTCGTAGCGTGCGCCGCCGTCCGCCCCGAGGTGCGCCTGCGCCGTCGGGGTGCGGACGTCGTCGGACGCGGGCAGCAGCCCCGCGGCGAGGTGGACGCCGTCCCCGGTGAGGTGGTCGGCGACCCGTCGGCCCCGTGCGTCGTCCGCCAGGCGGCCGAGCAGGTCCACGGGACGGCCCAGACGCGCCAGGCCGAGGGCGACGTTGGCGGCGCTGCCGCCCGGGTGCTCGACCGGCCCGGCGTCGCCGCCGGCGGGGTGGACGACGTCGACGAGCGTGTCGCCGACGACGAGCGCGCGCGGGCCGCCGCCCGCGGCGTCGGCCCTCACGCGGTCCGCCCGCCCGTGCCGGAGAAGTCCACCGCCGCGTAGGCCTGCAGCTTGGTCAGCCGGTGCTCGCTCTCCACGGTCCGGATGGTGCCGGACTTCGAGCGCATGACGAGGCTCTGCGTCCGCACGGTCCCGCCGCCGTAGCGCACGCCGCGGACGAGCTCGCCGTCGGTGATGCCGGTGGCGACGAAGTAGCAGTTGTCGCCGCGGACGAGGTCGTCGGTCGTGAGCACCCGGTCGAGGTCGTGGCCGGCGTCGAGCGCGCGCTGCCGCTCCTCGTCGTCCTTGGGCCACAGCCGTCCCTGGAGGACGCCGCCGAGGGCCTTGAGCGCGCAGGCGGCGATGATGCCCTCCGGCGTCCCGCCGATGCCGAGCATGAGGTCGATGCCGGTGCCCGGGCGCGCGGCCATGATCGCGCCGGCGACGTCGCCGTCGGGGATGAAGTGGATGCGCGCGCCGGCCTCGCGGATCTCGGTGACGAGGCCCTCGTGGCGGGGGCGGTCGAGGACGACGACGGTGACGTCGCCGACGGCGCAGCCCTTGGCGCGCGCGAGACGGCGGACGTTCTCCTTCACCGGCAGACGGATGTCGACGACGTCGGCCGCCTCCGGCCCGGTGGCCAGCTTGTCCATGTAGAAGACGGCGCTGGGGTCGTACATGGCCCCGCGCTCGGCGACGGCGATGACCGCCACGGCGTTCGGCATGCCGAGGGCGCAGAGCCGCGTGCCGTCGATGGGGTCGACGGCGACGTCGCACGCGGCCCCGGAGCCGTCGCCGACCTGCTCGCCGTTGAAGAGCATGGGCGCCTCGTCCTTCTCGCCCTCGCCGATGACGACCGTGCCGTCCATTTCAACCGTGCTGATGAGGCGCCGCATGGCGTTGACCGCCGCGCCGTCCGCGCCGTCCTTGTCGCCGCGGCCCACCCAGCGCCCCGCCGCCATCGCGGCGGCCTCGGTGACGCGGACGAGCTCCAGCCCGAGGTTGCGGTCGGGGGCCTGCTGGCCCACGGCCAGCGAGGGCGGCAGCGAGGTGGCGTGCGTCATGGGGGTCCTCCGTCGTCGTCGGGGCGCGCTCGTCGACGGTCCGTCGGGGGCCCTGCCGGGCGTCGGCCCGGGGCGCCCCCGGCCGTCGACGGGGCACGGGGAGCGTAGCGGCGCGGGTCCCGCCGACCGGGGGCCGACGAGGCCGCCGGGCGGTCCGGGGACGTGAGGTGCGGCACGTCCCCGGGCCGACGACGCCGGCCCGGTCGCGGGCCGGGACGGGCGGCGGCGGGCCGCCGCGGCGTCCGGGGGAGGATGGGGGCGTGAGCACCCGAGCCCCCGTCGGCCGGCCCGTGCCGCCGCCGAAGCGCCCGCGGCCCCGGCAGGCGGCCCGCGACGTCGTCCTGTCGCTCCTCGCGCTCGGCGCCTTCATCGTGCCGCTGCTGCTCCTGCTGCCCCAGCCGGGCCGCCTCGAGCAGCCGCCGGTCGACGTCGACGGCACCGCCCGGGGCGCTGCGGCGCAGGTGGACTTCGCGGTGCCGGTCCCGGACGCGCCGGCGGGGTGGACCCCCAACGCCGCGCGGCTCGAGCCGTCCGGCCCGGACGGGCTGCCGACGTGGGTCGTCGGCTGGGTCACGCCGTCGGACGACTACGCGGGCATCCGCGTCACCGCGGGCGCGACGGAGCGGTGGGTGCGCGACGTCGTCCGCGAGGGCGACCTGGCCGGCGAGCAGGACGTCGACGGCGAGGCGTGGGAGCTGTGGTCGCGCGCGCCGGAGCGCCGTTCCGACGCCCCCTTCCAGGCGCTGGTGCGCACCGACGGCGACCTCACGTACGCGGTGATCGGGACGGCCGGCGTCCCCGAGCTGTCCGAGCTCGCGGCCGCCGTGCAGGTGGCGCCGACCGCCGAGCCGCCCGCCTAGCTGTCCCTGGGCAGTACACCTAGCGGTCGGCGTCGCCCGGCCCCCCGACGGCGGAGCGCACCCGTCGCCCGGCCTCGGCGAGGGCGGCGTCGTCGAGCGCGGGCGGGCCCAGCGCCGGCCGCCCCGGGAGGTCGGCCGCGAGGTCGAGCCAGCTCGAGCAGCCACGGTGCTCGGGGCGCCGGGCCACCTCGACGGGGACGAGCAGCGGCCGCGCCTCGACGACGAGGGCGGTGAGCAGGTGGCGGGGGCGGAAGTCGAGGCGTCGCGCGGCGGACGCCGTGGTCCACACGTGGAGCGGCGCCAGCTCGTCGAGGTGCTCGGGGCGCTCCACGGGCACGACGGCGCGGACCGCCAGCGCGCAGCGGACGACGACGCGCTCGTCGGTCGAGTCGGCCGCGCCGGGCGCCAGGAGGTCGTGGTGCTCGGGCCGCACGTCCTCGGCGTGGCTGTGCGCCACGGTGGGGAAGAGCACGGGACGCGGGGCGCCGACGACGAAACGGCGTTCGTGGATGCCGCCCTTGCGGAGCAGGAGGCACTGCCGGCCCGCCAGCAGCGCGTGGGCGACGGCGCCCCACTCCTTGAGGGCGGGCACCTCGCCGACGGCCGTGCCTCCCGTCGCGACGGCCACGACCTCAGGCGTCCCGGTCGCCGCCGCGGGCCTCGACGGCCGCGTCGAGCCGCTCGCGGGCGCCGTCGAGCAGCTCCTCGCACCGGGTGGCCAGGGCCTCGCCGCGCTCCCACAGCTCGAGCGAGCGCTCGAGCGGCGCCCCGCCGGCCTCGAGCGCGGTGACGACACGGACGAGCTCGTCGCGGGCCTCCTCGTAGCCCAGCGCGGCGGGGGAGGGGGCGGGGGCGGAGGGCTCGGCCATGCCGCCAGGGTAGGCGGGGGCACGGACGCCACCGGTCGGCCGCCCGTCAATAGGGCGGGGCGCCCGGGTCGTCGTCGGGCGCGCTCGGGGACGGCGCCGGGGGCGTGGGCGGGGCGGGCGCCGGGGCCGGCGCCGCGGTCGTGCCCGGCGCCTCCCGGGCGGCCGGGGGAGCCGGCGCGCGGCGTGACCGGGCCCGCGGGGCGACGGCGGGCGGGCCGTCGGCCGACGCCCCGGCGGCCGCGCGGTCCGCGCCGGGGCCCGCCGGCCCCACGGCGTCGACCTCGAGGCCGCCCCCCGCGACGCGGGCGAGCAGCCGCGTGCCCGGCGCGACCTCCGCCGGGTCGCGCACCACGTGGCCCGCCGCGTCGGTGAGCACGGCGTACCCGCGCTCGAGCGTCGACGCGGGCGAGAGGGTCCGGACGGCCCGGCGCAGCCCCGCCACCTCGGCGTCCTCGTGGCGCAGGCGGGCGGACAGGGCCCGCCGTCCCCGGTCGCGGGCGGCACCGACGGCGGCCCGCTGGTCGGCCAGCCCGCGCGCCGGCTCGGCCAGCACCGGCCGGGCCCGCAGGGCGGCGAGGCGGGCGCGCTCGCCGTCCAGCCAGGTGCGGACGCCCTGGCGGAGCCGGCGCCGAGCCCCGGCGAGGGCGGCGAGCTCCTCGTCGACGGCCGGGACGACGCGGCGCCCGGCGTCCGTCGGCGTCGAGGCGCGCACGTCGGCGACGAGGTCGAGCAGCGGCGAGTCGACCTCGTGGCCGATGGCGCTGACGACCGGGGTCCGGCAGGCGGCCACCGCGCGCAGCAGCGCCTCGTTGCTGAAGGGGAGCAGGTCCTCGAGGGAGCCGCCGCCGCGGGCGACGACGACGACGTCGACCTCGTCCAGGGCGTCGAGCTCGGCGACGGCGCGGCTCACCTGGGCCACGGCGTCGACGCCCTGGACGACGACGGGACGCACCTCGAAGCGCACGCCCGGCCAGCGGCCGCGGGCGGTGACGAGGACGTCGCGCTCGGCCGCGCTGGCCCGCCCGCAGACGAGGCCGACGACGCGGGGGAGGAAGGGCAGCGCCTTCTTGCGGCTCGCGTCGAAGAGCCCCTCGGCGGCGAGGACCCGGCGCAGCGCCTCGACCCGGGCGAGCAGCTCACCCGCGCCGACCGGTCGGATGGCGTCGGCGCGCAGCTGCAGCGAGCCGCGCCGCGCCCAGAACTCCGGGGTGCCGCGGACGACGACGCGGGCCCCCTCGACGAGCGCGGGCCCGAGGGCGTCGAGGACCCGCACGTGCGTCGTGACGGACAGGGACATGTCGACGTCGGCGTCGCGCAGCACGCAGAAGGCGGTGGCCTGCCCGGGGCGGCGGGTGACCTGGACGAGCTGCCCCTCCACCCAGACGGGGGACATGCGCGCGACGTAGTCGCCGATCTTCGTGGAGAGCAGGCGGACGGGCCACGGCTGCTCGGCCGACGTCGCCGCGGCGGTGGCCGGGAGCGGGCGCCGCCCGCCGGGCGCGGCCTCCGGGGCGTCGGTCGGGCCCGGCGGCGGCGTCATCGTCGTCCCCCCGCCGTCAGCACCCGTCGACCCTAGGCGAGCCGGCCGGCCGGCCCGACGGCTGCGCCTCCGGCCGGGACCACGGCGGGAGCGCCGCCGTACCATCGGGGGGTGAGCCACCCCGCCGAGACCCCCGCCGACGGCCCGACGACCAGCGAGGGCCGCCGCGTGCTCCTCGCGGCCCCCCGGGGCTACTGCGCCGGGGTGGACCGCGCGGTGGTCGCGGTGGAGAAGGCGCTCGAGCTGCACGGCTCGCCCGTGTACGTGCGCAAGGAGATCGTCCACAACAAGCACGTCGTGCGGACCCTGGCCGCGCGCGGCGCCGTCTTCGTCGACGAGACGGACGAGGTGCCCGAGGGCGCCACCGTCGTCTTCTCCGCGCACGGCGTCTCGCCGGCGGTCCACGCCGCGGCGGCCGAGCGCAGCCTCAAGACGATCGACGCGACGTGCCCCCTCGTCACCAAGGTGCACCGCGAGGCCGTCCGCTTCGCCAAGGACGACTACGACATCCTCCTCGTCGGCCACGAGGGCCACGAGGAGGTCGAGGGGACGGCCGGCGAGGCGCCGGAGCACGTCCAGCTCGTCGACGGCCCCGAGTCCGTCGACGCCGTGACGGTGCGCGACCCGGAGAAGGTCGTCTGGCTCAGCCAGACGACGCTGTCGGTCGACGAGACGATGCAGACGGTCGAGCGCCTCAAGGAGCGCTTCCCCACGCTGCAGGACCCGCCCAGCGACGACATCTGCTACGCCACGCAGAACCGCCAGGTGGCGGTGAAGAAGATCGCGCCCCAGTCGGACCTCGTCGTCGTCGTGGGCTCGGCCAACTCCTCCAACTCCGTCCGGCTCGTCGAGGTCGCGCTGCAGCACGGCGCGAAGGCCTCCTACCGGGTCGACCACAAGGACGAGCTCGACGAGGCCTGGCTCGAGGGCGTGCGCACCGTCGGCGTGACCTCGGGCGCCTCGGTGCCGGAGATCCTCGTCACCGACGTCCTCGCCTGGCTCGCCGAGCGCGGCTTCGGCGACGTCGAGGAGGTCCGCACCGCGAGCGAGGACCTGCTCTTCTCGCTCCCGCGCGAGCTGCGGGCGGACCTCAAGGCCGCCTCGGCCGCCGCGGCGGCGAAGGCCGCCCAGCACTGACCCGCCCGCCCGCGGCGCCGTCCCCCGGGGCCGGGGCCGCGGGTCAGGCGGTGCGGTCCACGGGCCCGCCGTCGTCCGGCCGTCGCTCCTGCGGCAGGTCCGCCACCAGCTCGGGCGCCGTCAGCGGCCGGGGGCTGTCGACGAGCGGCTCGACGGGCGGCAGGTCGTCGTCGACGACGCCGAGCTCGGCGAGCCGCCGGGCCGAGACGAGCACGCGCCGCTCCAGGGTGCCGACGAGGCCGTTGTAGTCCTCGACCGCGCGGTGGAGCGACCGGCCGAGCGCGCCGGCGCCCCGGCCGAGGCCGCCGAGCCGGCGGTGCAGCTCGCGGCCCGTCTCCAGGAGCGCCCGGGCGCTGCCGGCGAGCGCGTCCTGCTGCCAGGTGGCGGCCACCGTGCGCAGGAGCGCGAGCAGCGTCGTCGGCGTCGCCAGCACGACGCCGCGGCCCATGGCGTGCTCGAGCAGCGCCGGGTCGGCCTCGCAGGCGGCGGCGAGGAAGGACTCGCCGGGCACGAAGCAGACGACCATCTCGGGGGACGGCTCGAAGGCCTCCCAGTACCGCTTGGCGGCCAGCGCGTCGACGTGCCCGCGCAGCGCCCGGGCGTGCGCCGTCGCCGCGGCCTGCCGGCGCCGGGCCGCCGCGGCCGGGTCCTCCCCCTCGCGGGTGGCGGCCGCGGACTCGAGGAACGACGCCAGCGGGGCCTTGGCGTCCACGACGACGCTCTTCCCGCCCGGCAGCCGGACGACGGCGTCGGGCCGCACGGGCCTGCCCTCCGGGCCCGGCGCCGTCACCTGCCGCTCGACGTCGACGCGGTCGAGCATGCCCGCGTGCTCGACGACGCGCCTCAGCTGCACCTCGCCCCAGGCGCCGCGGGCGGTGGGGCTGCGCAGCGCGCCGGCCAGCGCCCCCGTCTCGACGCGCAGCGCCTCGCCCGCGCGCCGCACCTCCTCGAGCTGCGCCTCGAGGCGCCCGACCTGCGCGGCGCGCTCGGTCTCGAGGACGCCGACGGTGCGCTCGACGCGGGCCAGCCCGCTCGTCAGCGGGGCGAGCCCGAGCGCGAGGTCGTGGTCGTCGGCCCGTGACTCCTCCAGCGTGCGGGTGCGGGCGAGGGCCGCGTCCCGCTCCGCCGTGACGCGCACGAGCGCCAGCTCGTCGTCCCGTCGTGCCGCCGCCGCGTCCGCGGCGCCCCGGCGGACGCCCGCCCGGTGCCCCAGCACCGCCGCGGCCGCGCCGACGGCGAGGACCACGACGAGCGGCACGAGCACGACGACGAGCAGGCCCGCGGTCTCCATGCCGCGGAGCCTGGCAGGCACCCCCGACAACTACGCCCGACAACCACGCCCGACAGCCACCCCCGGCAGCGGGCCCGGGGCGCCCGGGCGGCGGCGGGCGGGAGCATCCCCGCGGCCTGGGAGCATCGCGGGATGAGCACGCCCGAGAACCGCTGGCTCGCCGAGACGGGCGGGACGACCGGCGCGCAGTACGCGCAGCGCTTCGCGGACCTCGCGTCGGCGGGGGAAGACGTCCACGGCGAAGCCACCCTCGTCGACAGGCTCCTGCCGCCGGGCGCCCGCGTGCTCGACGCCGGCTGCGGGACGGGGCGGGTCGCCGTCGAGCTGGCGCGGCGCGGGCACCGGACCACGGGCGCGGACCTCGACGCCTCGATGCTCGCGGAGGCCCGCCGCGCCGCCCCGCACCTGCGGTGGGTGGACGGCGACCTACTCGCCCTCACGGCGGAGGAGCTCGGCGCGCCGTTCGACGCCGTCGTGCTCGCCGGCAACGTCGTCGTCTACCTCACGCCCGGGACGGAGGCCGACGTCGTGGCCCGGCTGGCCGGCCGGCTCGTGCCCGGCGGGATCCTCGTCGCCGGCTTCGCGGCGGACCGGCACGTGGCGCCCGGCGACCTGGCGCGGTGGTGCGCCGCCGCGGGCCTCGAGCCCGTGCAGGCGTGGGCGGGCTGGGACGGGGCGCCCGCCGCGCCGGGCGACGCGTACAGCGTCCAGGTGCACCGGCGCCCCGCGGGACCGGGCTCGGCGGGCGCGGGGCCGGTGCCACCCTCCCGCCCCGCGTAGGGTCTCGTTCCCGTGGCGCTCACCCTCGGCATCGTCGGACTGCCCAACGTCGGCAAGTCCACCCTCTTCAACGCCCTCACCCGCAACGACGTGCTCGCGGCGAACTACCCGTTCGCGACGATCGAGCCCAACGTCGGCGTCGTGCCGCTGCCGGACCGGCGCCTCGACGTGCTCGCGGGCATCTCCGGCAGCGAGAAGGTCGTGCCGGCCACGGTCTCCTTCGTCGACATCGCCGGGATCGTCAAGGGCGCCAGCGAGGGCGAGGGCCTGGGCAACCAGTTCCTCGCGACGATCCGCGAGGCGGACGCCATCTGCCAGGTCGTCCGGGTCTTCTCCGACCCCGACGTGGTCCACGTCGACGGGCGCGTCGACCCGGCCGCGGACATCGACACCGTGGCCACCGAGCTCGTCCTCGCCGACCTCCAGACGCTGGAGAAGGCGGTGCCGCGGCTGGAGAAGGACGTCAAGGGCAAGCGCGCCGACCCGGCCGTCCTCGCCGCCGTCCAGGGCGCGATCGCGGTGCTCGAGCGCGGGACGACGCTCTTCCAGGGCGCCACCGCCGCCGGCGTCGACCTGGCGCTGCTCTCCGAGCTGACGCTGCTGACGTCCAAGCCCTTCGTCTACGTCTTCAACACCGACGAGGCCGGGCTGGGCGACACGGCCCGCCGCGCCGAGCTCGAGGCGCTCGTCGCCCCCGCCGGCTGCGTCTTCCTCGACGCCGCGGTCGAGTCCGAGCTCGTCGAGCTCGAGCCCGAGGACGCCGCCGAGATGCTCGCCTCGACCGGCCAGACCGAGTCGGGCCTCGACCAGCTCGCCCGCGTCGGCTTCTCGACCCTCGGCCTGCAGACCTACCTCACGACCGGCCCCAAGGAGTCGCGCGCCTGGACCATCCGCCGGGGCTGGACCGCCCCGCAGGCGGCGGGCGTCATCCACACCGACTTCCAGCGCGGCTTCATCAAGGCCGAGGTCGTGTCCTTCGACGACCTCGTCGACGCCGGCTCGCACGCGGAGGCGAAGTCCCGCGGCAAGGTCCGCATCGAGGGCAAGGACTACGTCATGGCGGACGGCGACGTCGTGGAGTTCCGCTTCAACGTCTGATGCAGCGCCTCCCGCCGCTCGACCGTGCCGTTCGGCCGTGCGACGGGAAGCGCACTGGCAGAGTCGCTCCACGAGCGCGACGGACGCCGGCGGGGGCATCACGGTGATCGAGGCCGACGGGGGGCTGCTCCTCCTCGGCCCGGAGAGGGCGCTCGCCGCCCTCGACCGTCACGAGGGGGTGCGGCCGCGCAAGGTCGCGAGCCGCACGCTCGTGCTCGCCGGGCAGGCGCTGGGCGTCGCCTCCCAGGTGGGGGCGGCGAGCGGCCGATGGGTGAAGCTGACGAAGGAGTCGGTCGACTACCTCGACAAGGCGGGGATCCGCCAGGTGGCGGCGGGCGTCGTCCGGGATGACCGGGGCCGCATCCTCAAGCACCTGACGTTCGACAAGGCCGCACTCCTCACCCCCGCCGCGCCGGCCGCCCTCGCCGCCCTCGCGACGCAGGCCGCCCTCGAGGCCGCGCTCGACGACATCACCGAGTACCTCGAGGTCATCGACGCCAAGCTCGACCGCCTCCTCCAGCAGCGCAAGCTCAAGGTGACGGGGCAGCTCGGCGGCGTGACGCTCGCCCTCGAGGAGGCCCACGCCATCTACACGGAGACCGGCACCGTCTCGTCGGTGACCTGGTCCAAGGTGCAGGCCAACACCCTCGCCCTCCAGACGATGCAGGCAGAGGCCGTCGCACAGCTCGACGACCTGGCGGACCGGGTGCGCCGCCACGTCGGGGACACCGACGCGGCCGCGCGGGCCCTCAAGGACGCGCAGACCGAGGTCGTCTTCTGGCTCGGCGTCCTGGCACGGGCCATGGCGTTGCAGGACCGGCAGTACGTGCTCGAGCTGGCCAGGGTCGCCGACGCGGAGCCCGCGCAGCTCGACGCCCACCACCAGGGGATCAGGGCGGCCAGGGCAGAGCGCGCCCGTCGGGTCGGCCGTGGGCTCGAGGCCGTCCTCACGTCGGTCCGCGACAGCGCGGTGCTGCGCAACGTCGACCGGGTCGCCAACCCCTTCAGCGCCCAGCAGGTGACGCGGGGGGCCAACGACGTCAACCGCAGCGTCGCCGACTTCGCCACCCACGCCGACCTGGAGCTGCTCGGAGGGTCGCTGCTGGAGGCGGTCTCGTGGGGCTCCGCCGCTCGCGCCCTCGTCGACGACGCGGGCGAGCTGGCCGGGGGCGCCCGCGACGCCGTGGCGGGTCACGCCCGGTCCCTACGGGAGCAGCTGAGGGAGCGTCGGGAGGAGGGGCTCCTCGCCCGTGCCGACAAGGTCAGGGCACGCCGCCTCGGCCGGGGCGGCGACGAGCCCGCGAACTCCGTCGAGGAGCACCGGCCTCCCGTCTCCTGAGCAGCTCACGCACCGGGCGTCGACCGTCCCGGACGGGTCTCCTGCACCGTCACAGACGGCGCCCAGGCAGCTCCCCGACGCCGTCCGGGTGGCTCCCCGGCGACCTCCCGGTGACGTGTCACGGCCATGTTGCGGTCTGGTCTCATCCGTGCGGGTACGGGGTGCGGTGTTCTGCTCGTGCCCCCAGGGTGCTTATCGTCCTCCCCAGCCAAGGACGCCGAGCGCGCCCGCGGCGTCTACCCACCCACGAGGAGGAACTCCCATGCGTGTCCCCACACGGACCACGCGAGCGCTGGCGGTCGCCACGGCCGGCATCTTCGCCCTCAGCGCCTGCGGCGGCGGCAGCAGCGACGAGGGCTCCGGCGGGGGCGGTGGCGACGGCGCCGCCGGCAACCCGGACGGCACGTGGAGCATGTACATCGGCGAGCCCGAGAACCCGCTCGTCCCCGGCAACACGTCGGAGACCGAGGGCGGCCAGGTCGTCGACTCGCTCTGGACGGGTCTCGTCGAGTACTCGGACACCGGTGAGGTCGAGTACACCGGCGTCGCGGAGTCGATCGAGTCCGACGACAACATCACCTGGACGGTCACGCTCAACGACGGGTGGACCTTCCACGACGGCTCGGCCGTGACGGCCAGCAGCTTCGTCGACGCGTGGAACTACACGGCGCTGTCGACCAACGCGCAGGGCGGCTCCTACTTCTTCGCCAACATCGAGGGCTACGACGCCCTCCAGGCCGAGACGGACGCCGACGGCAACGTCGTCGCCGAGCCCACGGCCACGGAGATGTCCGGCCTCACGGTCGTCGACGACACGACCTTCACGGTGAAGCTCACCGAGCCCTTCTCCATCTTCCCGACGACGGTGGGCTACACGGCCTTCTACCCGCTGTCCGAGACCTTCCTCGCCGACCCCGAGGCGGGCGCGTCCGCCGCCCCCATCGGCAACGGCCCGTTCCAGGCCTCCGACCCGTTCCAGCAGGGCGTCGGCATCACGACGACCCGCTACGACGACTACGCCGGCGAGCCGGCCAAGTCCGGCGGCGTCGAGTTCCGGGTGTACACGGACATCAACACGGCCTACTCGGACGTGCAGGCCGGTAACCTCGACGTCGTCGCGCCCATCCCGCCCGACGCCATCGCCACGGCGCAGGACGAGTTCGGCGACCGCTTCGACGAGGCCGAGTCCAGCTCCTTCACGTACATGGGCTTCCCCACGTACGACGAGCGCTACTCCGACCCCCTGGTCCGCCAGGCCTTCTCGCAGGCGATCGACCGCGACGCCATCGTCGACGCGATCTTCCAGGGCACGCGCACGGCGGCGGACGCCGCCGTCGCCCCCGTCGTCGACGGGTACCGCGAGGGCGCCTGCACCTACTGCGAGCTGGACGTCGAGGCGGCCAACGCCAAGCTGGACGAGGCGGGCTTCGACCGCAGCCAGCCCGTCGAGCTGTGGTTCAACTCCGGCGCCGGCCACGACGCCTGGGTCCAGGCCGTCGGCAACCAGCTCCGCGAGAACCTCGGCGTCGACTACACCCTCCGCGGTGAGTTCGACTTCTCGCAGTACCTGCCCCTCGCCGACGAGAAGGGCTTCACCGGCCCGTTCCGCCTCGGCTGGGTCATGGACTACCCGAGCGCGCAGAACTACCTCGAGCCGCTGTACTCGGAGGCGGCCCTGCCCCCGAACGGCTCGAACACGGCCTTCTACGTGAACCCGGACTTCGACGCGGCGATCGCCGAGGGCAACCAGGCGGCGAGCCCGGAGGAGGCCGTGGCCTCGTACAACGCGGCCGAGGACATCCTCCTCGAGGACATGCCGATCATCCCGATGTTTTTCGGCCTGGAGCAGTTCGTCTGGTCGGAGAACGTGGGCGACGTCTCGGTGAGCGTCTTCACCCGGGTCAACGCCGCCGACGTGACGGTCAACGGCTGACGGGTACTGTCCTACCGCTCCGCCACGAGGGGTGCGGACCTCCCTGCCGGGGAGGTCCGCACCCCTCGTGCTGGGGACGACGACGTCCCCGGACGGTGGCGGTACGTCCCTGCGCGACGGCGCCCGCGCCGTCGCCCGACCTGAGGAGGGACCGTGGGCCGCTACGTCGCGCGCCGACTTCTCCTGACCATCCCGGTGCTCATCGGGGCATCGCTGCTCATCTTCGCCATGGTCTACGCGCTCCCCGGCGACCCCGTCCGGGCGCTGGGCGGCGACCGCCCGCTGCCCGAGGCGGTGCAGGCCCAGATCCGCGCCGAGTTCAACCTCGACGACCCCCTGCTCATCCAGTACGGCAAGTACGTCCTCGGCCTCGTGCAGGGCGACTTCGGCACCGACTTCGCCGGTCGTCCGGTGCTCGACACCATCAGCTCTCGCCTGCCGGTGACGGCAACCCTCACCGCGGTGGCCATCGTCTTCGAGATCATCATCGGCATCGCGGCCGGCGTGCTCGCCGGCCTCCGCCGCGGCTCGTTCTTCGACAACCTCGTCCTGGTGACGACGACGCTCGTCGTCTCGATCCCGGTCCTGGTCCTCGGCTTCGTCAGCCAGTACGCCCTCGCGGTCCGGCTCGGGCTCTTCCCCGTGGCGGGCATCACGCAGGGCCTCTACAGCTACCTGCTGCCGGGCTTCATCCTCGCGGCGACGTCGCTGGCCTACGTGGCGCGGCTGACGCGCACGAGCCTGGCCGACAGCCTGCGGGCCGACTACGTCCGGACGGCGCGGGCCAAGGGGCTCGACCGCCGGACGGTCGTCGTGCGCCACACGCTGCGCAACAGCCTCATCCCCGTCGTCACCTTCATCGGGGCCGACATCGGCGGCCTTCTCGGCGGTGCCATCATCACGGAGTCCGTCTTCAACATCCCGGGCCTCGGACGCGCCGTCTTCGACGCGATCTCGCGCCAGGAGGGCGCCGTCGTCGTCGGCATCGTCACGCTGCTCGTCTTCTTCTTCATCTTCTTCAACCTGGTCGTGGACGTCCTCTACGCCGTCCTCGACCCGAGGATCCGCTATGAGTGACACCCAGCGTCCCGGTGGTCCCGCACCCGTCGGCGGCGACGCCGCCGACCAGCAGCAGGCGGACCTGCGTCACGACGCGGTGACGTCCGGCGCCGCGGCCGACGGCCAGCTGCTCGTCGACACCGCCTCGGCCGGCCGCGACGAGAAGCAGACCTCCCTGTGGGGCGACGCCTGGGGCGAGCTGCGGCGCAAGCCGTTCTTCTGGATCGGCGGCGCCCTCGCCGTCTTCTTCCTCCTGATGGCGCTGTTCCCCGCGCTGTTCGCCCGGGGCGCCGACCCGCGCGAGTGCAACCTCAGCTTCTCCGTCGACACCCCGTCGGCGGCGCACTGGTTCGGCTACGACCAGCAGGGCTGCGACTACCTGGCGCAGGTCGTCTACGGCGCGCGCAACAGCCTCCAGATCGGCTTCACCGCCGTCATCGGCCTGCTCGTCGTCGGCGTCGTCGTCGGGGCCGTCGCGGGCTACTTCGGCGGCTGGATCGACTCGCTGCTCGCCCGCATCACCGACGTCTTCTACGCGCTGCCGCTCATCCTCGGCGCGCTGATCCTCCTGCGCGTGGGCCCGACGATCGAGATCGCCGGGGGGCCGGTGCCGATCATCTCGGAGCGCGGCCCGGGAGCCATCTCCGTCGCGCTGGTCATCTTCGGGTGGATGACGGCCATGCGGCTCGTCCGCTCGCAGGTCATCGCCATCAAGAGCTCGGACTACGTCGCCGCGGCGCGGGCGCTCGGTGCCGGGCCGCTGCGCATCCTCGTGCGGCACATCCTCCCGAACGCCGTGGCGCCGGTCATCGTCTACGCGACCATCTCGGTCGGCGCCCTCATCGCCGCCGAGGCCGCGCTGACGTTCCTCGGCGTCGGCCTGCAGCGGCCCAACTACTCGTGGGGCCTCCAGATCAGCGAGGGTCAGAACCTCCTGCGGACGGCGCCCCACCTCGTCCTCATCCCCAGCATCGTGCTGTCGCTCACCGTCATGGCCTTCGTCATGATGGGCGACGCCCTGCGCGACGCGCTCGACCCGAGGCAGCGCTCATGAGCACCCCCGCGTCCACGACGTCCGCCGCCCGCGGCGGCGCGACCGCCGGCACCCCGGTCCTCGAGGTGGAGGACCTGCACGTCGAGTTCCGCTCCCGCGGGCCGGTCGTGCGGGCCGTCCGCGGGGTCAGCTACTCCCTCGCGGCGGGGGAGACCATGGCCATCCTCGGCGAGTCCGGCTGCGGCAAGTCCGTGTCCTCGCAGGCGGTCATGGGGATCCTCGACACCCCGCCGGCCGTCATCTCCGGGAGCATCCGCTTCGAGGGGCGCGACCTCCTCGGCATGAGCGCCGAGGAGCAGCGGCAGGTCCGCGGGCCCGGCATCTCGATGATCTTCCAGGACGCCCTCTCCGCGCTGAACCCCGTGTACTCCGTGGGCTTCCAGATCGGCGAGATGTTCCGGGCCCACCGCGGCACCTCGAAGAAGGAGGCGCGGGAGAAGGCCGTCGAGCTCATGGACCGGGTGCGGATCCCCGCCGCCCGCCAGCGCGTCGACGACTACCCGCACCAGTTCTCCGGGGGCATGCGGCAGCGCGTCATGATCGCCATGGCGCTGGCGCTCGACCCGAAGGTCCTCATCGCCGACGAGCCGACGACGGCGCTCGACGTCACGGTGCAGGCGCAGGTCATGGACCTGCTCAAGGACCTGCAGCGCGACACCGGCATGGGCCTCGTCCTCATCACGCACGACCTCGGCGTCGTCAACGAGGTCGCCGACCGCGTGGCCGTCATGTACGCCGGCCGCGTCGTCGAGACGGGCACGACGGACGAGGTCTTCTCGCGCCCGGCGCACCCCTACACCCGGGGCCTCATGTCCTCGATCCCCATGCTCGAGGACAAGGGCAAGCGGCTGAACCCCATCGTCGGGGCACCGCCGAGCCTGTCGGCCATCCCCTCCGGCTGCTCCTTCCACCCGCGCTGCCCCATGGCGCGGCGGGCGGACGACGCGCGCGGCAGCGCGGGCCGGGACTGCACCGCGGACGACCCGGCGCTGCGCGAGGTCGCGGCCGGCCGGCGGGCCGCGTGCCACTACAGCGAGGAGCTCCTCCATGGCTGACGCAGCAGGGGCGCACCGCGCCGACGACGGCGCCCGCGCGGCCGCCGACGCGGGCCGTCGCGACGGCTCGGGACGCCGCGGCGCCGCCGGGGAGGCCCGGCGGCGGTGGGACGCCAGCGGCGCCCCCGTCCTGGAGATCAAGGGCCTGCAGAAGTACTTCCCGCTCCAGCAGGGCATCGTCTTCAAGAAGACGATCGGCCACGTCCGCGCCGTCGACGGCGTCGACCTCACGGTCGGGCGGGGGGAGACGGTCGGCCTCGTCGGCGAGTCCGGCTGCGGCAAGAGCACCGTCTCGAAGCTCCTCGTGGCGCTCGAGCGCCCCACGGGCGGCGAGATCCTCTACAAGGGCGAGGACGTCGGGCGGATGCGGGGGGCGGCCCTCAAGGCCTACCGCCGCGAGGTCCAGATGATCTTCCAGGACCCGTACTCGTCGCTGAACCCGCGCATGACGGCGGGCGACATCGTGTCCGAGGGGTGGGCGGTGCACCCCGACGTCGCGCCCCGGCAGGGACGCGACCGGCGCATCCGCGAGCTGCTCGACCGGGTCGGGCTCAACGCCGACTTCGCCAACCGCTACCCGCACCAGTTCTCCGGCGGGCAGCGACAGCGCATCGGCATCGCGCGGGCCCTGGCGATGCGCCCCGAGCTCATCGTCTGCGACGAGCCGGTCTCGGCGCTGGACGTCTCGGTGCAGGCGCAGGTCATGAACCTCCTCGAGGACCTGCAGGACGAGCTCGGCCTGTCCTACCTCTTCATCGCCCACGACCTGTCGGTCGTGCGGCACATCTCGCACCGGGTCAACGTCATGTACCTCGGGCGGATCGTCGAGACGGGCACGGACGCCGAGGTGTACGGCCACCCGTCGCACCCGTACACGCAGGCGCTGCTCTCGTCCGTGCCGGTGCACGAGCCGGCGCTGCGCGGCCAGAAGGAGCGCATCCTCCTCACGGGCGACGTGCCCAGCCCCGCCAACCCGCCGTCGGGCTGCCGCTTCCGGACCCGCTGCTGGAAGGCGCAGGACATCTGCGCCGAGCAGGACCCCGAGCTGCGCGACCGCGGGCAGGGCCACCCCTCGGCCTGCCACTTCGCCGAGGACCACCAGGTGGTGCCCGTCGACCTCGGGTGACGGCGCGTGACCGCCGTCGCCGCGAGGTGACGTCCGGTCACGGTCGAGCCACGGTCCTCGCGCGGGGGGCGTCCTGATTGGCCAGGGCGCCCCCCGCGGTGCTACCCAGGTCCGCTGGACCGCGTCGCGCACCGTCGCCGGCGCTCACGACACCGACGCCGCCCCGTCCGGGGCGGCGCACGAGGAGGAGCACCGATGACGAGCACGACGCCCCGGCCGGACGTCGGCGGAGCACCCGCCGACGGCACGCCCACGACCGAGCGGCAGGCGGCCGGCAAGGGCGTCGCGCGTCGCGTCTTCTGGCCCGCCCTCGCGCTGGTCCTCGCCTTCTCCGTCTTCACGCTCGCCGCCCCGGAGACGGCCGGCAGCCTCTTCGCGCGACTGCAGTCCGGCGTCGTCGGCGGCCTCGGCTGGTACTACGTGCTCCTCGTCGCCGTGTTCGTGGGCTTCTCCATCTGGGTCGGCGCCGGGCGCTTCGGCTCGATCAAGCTGGGGCGCGACGACGACGAGCCGGAGTTCGGCCTGCTGTCCTGGTTCGCGATGCTCTTCGCGACGGGCATGGGCATCGGCCTCGTCTTCTGGGGCGTCGCCGAGCCGCTCAACCACTTCGCGTCGCCGCCGCCGGGGACCTCGGGCACCACCGAGCAGCTCGCGCAGCAGGCCCTCACGCAGACCTACCTCCACTGGGGCATCCACGCCTGGGCGATCTACGTCGTCGCGGGCCTCGGCATCGCGTACGCCGTCCACCGCCGCGGGCGGCCCGTCTCGATCCGCTGGGCGCTCGAGCCCCTGCTCGGCAGCCGCGTCCGCGGCCGGCTCGGCGACGTCATCGACGTCGTCGCCATCGTCGGCACGGTCTTCGGCGTCGCCACGTCCCTCGGCCTCGGCGTCCTCCAGATCGGCGCCGGCTTCGAGTTCCTCGGCTGGTCCGACGACGGCGCCAGCCCGTGGCTGCTCGTCCCGCTCATCGTCGTCATCTCGGCGATCGCCATGGGCTCCGTCCTCTCCGGGCTGGAGAAGGGCATCAAGTGGCTGTCGAGCGGCAACATGGTGCTCGCCGCCGTCGTCCTCGTGGCCGTCCTCGTGGCCGGCCCCACCCTCTTCCTCCTGCGCGACTTCGTGCAGTCCATCGGCGCCTACCTCCAGGACGTCGTCCGGCTCACCTTCAACGTGTCCGCCTTCCAGGGCGCCGCGGGCGAGGAGTGGCAGGCCTCCTGGACCACGTACTACTGGGGCTGGTGGATGTCCTGGGCGCCCTTCGTCGGCGTCTTCATCGCCCGCATCTCCAAGGGCCGCACCGTCCGCGAGTTCGTCGCGGGCGTGCTGCTCGTGCCGACCACGGTGACCTTCCTCTGGTTCTCCGTCCTCGGCGGGTCGGCCCTCTACGCGGAGATCTTCGGCGACGGCGGGTACGTGGGCGCCGACGGCTCGGTCGACACCGAGAGCACCCTCTTCACGCTCCTCGAGAGCATCCCCGGCGGCGCCCTGTGGGCCGTCGTCGGCCTCCTGCTCATCGCCGTCTTCTTCGTGACGTCGTCCGACTCGGGCTCGCTCGTCATGACGATGCTCGCGACCGGCGGCGACCCCGAGCCGCCTCGCTGGCACCGCGCGCTGTGGGCGTCCACGTCCGGCCTCGTGGCGATCGGCCTGCTCCTCACCGGCGGGCTCGAGGCGCTGCAGACCGGGGCCATCCTCACGGCCCTGCCCTTCAGCCTCGTGATGATCGGCATCCTCGTGGCGCTCGTCCGCGCCTTCCGGTGGGAGCACCAGAAGCGCCAGCGCATCCTGCGTCGGGTCGAGCGGCGAGAGACGGCCGAGGAGCTGCACGAGAGCCTCACGGGCAGCGTCACCGAGGCCGTCATCGACGAGCTCGGCGGCGCGACCCCGGTGGGCCGGGACGACGGCGACGCCGCGCGGGCCGCTGACCGCGCCGCCGGGACCTCGGGCGCCCCCGCCGAGAGCGCCACGACCGGGCGGCACCTGCGATGAGCGGCGGCCCCGCCGGCCGTGCCGGCGGGGCCGCGCCGGCCCGTCTCGTCGTCGCGGCTGCCCTCGTCGACGACCTCGCCGCGCCGACGACGCTGCTCGCCGCCCGCCGCAGCGCACCGTCCGCCCTCGCGGGCGGCTGGGAGCTGCCCGGCGGGAAGGTCGAGCCGGGGGAGGAGCCGCTCGCCGCCCTGCACCGCGAGCTGGCCGAGGAGCTCGGCGTCCGCGTTCGGGTGGGGGAGCGGTTGCGCTCCGCCGAGCCCGACGGGGACTGGCCGCTGACGCCCGCGCTGCGGATGCGCGTGTGGGTGGCGCAGGTCGTGGACGGGACGCCGACGGCGCTCGCGGACCACGACGCGCTGCGCGTGCTCGCCGCCGCCGGGCGGCACGACGTCGCGTGGCTGCCGGGCGACGTCGCCCCGGTCGAGGCCCTGGCGCGCGCCGCGGGCTGGTGAGCGGGCCGGGGCCGTCGCTCAGGCCCGCTCCAGCCGGTGGCGCCCCCGCTCGGTGACGAAGCGGGCGACGACCCGGCCCTCCGCGCGGTCGTCCGCCTCGACGTACGGGACGACGACGAAGGACGACGTCGTCTCCCGCGGCGTGACGTCCAGCCGCACGTAGCCGCGCCGGCCGTCCCAGAACCGGGCGTAGGGGGCGGCCATCCACGGCACCCGGGGGCCGTCGTCGACGCCCCCGTCGCGTCCCGAGGCGATCGACGAGGTCACGAGCTCCACGGCGGCGGGCGGCGACGTGGGGTCGTCCGGGTCGGAGGGCACCTCCGCCGCGTGGTGGCGGTGGATGTCGCCGGACACGAGGACGGGGTCGGCGGACCGGGCGAGGTGGCGCAGCAGCCGACGCCGCGCGACGGGGTAGCCGTCCCACTGGTCGGTCTCCCGGGGCGAGACGGGGCGGACCACGACGCTGCTGGCGACGACGTCCCACGCCGCCGACGACGACCGCAGCGACTGGTGGAACCACGCCTCCTGCCGCCGTCCCAGCACCGACCGCGACGGGTCGGCCAGCTCGGCGGGCGTCGTGGCGGCAGGGGCGCGGTGCTGCCGCGTGTCGAGCACGACGAGGCGGGCCAGCCGGCCCCAGTCGGTGCGTCCCTGCACCGTCCCGCGCGGACCCACGGGGAGGGCGGACGGCGGCAGGGGCAGGTGCTCGTAGTGGGCCCGGTAGGCCGCCGCGCGCCGCAGGAGGAAGGCGTCCGCGGGGACGCCCGCGGCCGAGCGGTCGCCGGCGTAGTCGTCCTGCACCTCGTGGTCGTCCCAGGTGACGAGCCAGGGGGCCGAGGCGTGGGCCGCCCGCAGGTGGGGGTCGCTCTTGTACAGCCCGTACCGCAGCCGGTACTGCGCCAGCGTCGCCGCCTCGGCCGCGTGCTCGGGCCCCAGCGGCGCGGCCCCCCGGCGGGCGACGTCGGCGTCGCGCAGCCCGCGCTCGTAGACGTAGTCGCCGAGGAAGACGACGAGGTCGACGTCGGCGGCGGCGAGGTGCCGGTGGGCGCTGTAGTGCCCCGCCGCCCAGGACTGGCAGGAGGCCGTCGCCAGCACCAGCCGCGCGGGCGTGGTGCCCGGCGCCGGGGCCGTGCGGGTGCGCCCCACCGGGCTCGTCTGCGTGCCGACCCGGAAGCGGTAGAAGTACCGCCGCCCCGGCTGCAGCCCGCGGACCTGCGGGTGGACCGCGTGGGCCAGCTCGGGCAGCGCGACGACGGTCCCGCGGAGCACGACCCGGCGGAAGAGCTCGTCGTCGGCCACCTCCCACTGCACGGCGGTGGGCTGCTGCGGCATGCCGCCGAGCCCGTCGGCCGCGAGCGGCTCGGGCGCCAGCCGCGTCCACAGCACGACGCCCTCCGGCGTGGGGGCGCCGGAGGCGACGCCGAGGGCGAAGGCGCCGTCGGGCGCCCGCGTCGCCCCGAGCGCACGCTCCGGCGCCGCGATGCCGAGGGCGAGCGCCCCGGCGGACACCCCGGCGAGCTGCAGCAGGGTCCGACGGTCCAGCCCGCGTCCGTCCGGCACGACGACCTCCTCCGCCGGCGGCCCCACGGCCGACCGGCCGAGCCCATCGTGCGCGACGACGTCGCCCCTGGCGAGGGTCGGTCGGCGTCGGTCCGGGAGGGCCCGGCGTGGATCGTCGACCGGGTGGACCCCTGGTCCACCCGGTCGACTCGGTGACTTTTCACACACTGTTGACAGAAGTTCCCCAGCCGGATGAGATGTCCGCATCACCCCGGGATGACCTGCGGGTGGGTGACCGTCGGGGACGGTCGGTGAGCGCACGGCGCCGTGCGCACCGACGGGTCCTCGGGGTCCGACCAGACCACCGGACCAGACCAGCCGACACACCTCGCCGACGGAGCCACCGCCGGCCGGGTGCGGACGGGACGACCGGAGCCGTGCGACGGAGCGCGACCCCCCGAGACAGGCACCCGACCGGCCGCCCCCGCGGCCGACCCGCGCACCACCACCGCACCGAGGCCGCAGCGCGGTCCGGTGACCTCGCGCTGCCCCGGACCCTCGGCGGTGGCCGACCGAGCAGGGAGACCCAGGTAGACATGAACGACTCGACCACCCCCCGAGGGACGCGCCCGGCGCTGTCCCGCCGCGCGGTCGTCGCCGGCGTCGCCGGGGGCGCCGTCGCCGTCGCCTCGCCGGTGACCGCGGCCGTCCTGGGCCGGGGGACCGCCACGAGCGCGCGCGCCGCCGCCGGCTCCACCCGGCGCATCCGGATGTTCGCCGAGCGCATGGCCGACGGCCAGGTGGGCTACGGCCTCGTCCAGGGGCAGCCGACCATCCCCGGGCCGCTCCTGGAGATGTGGGAGGGCGACACCCTCGAGATCGAGCTCGTCAACACCACCGACGAGCGGCTGTCCATCCACCCGCACGGCGTCAACTACGACGTCGACTCCGACGGCAGCCCCTTCAACGACTCCTTCAACGAGCCGGGCGAGACCCGCACGTACGTGTGGAAGACGCAGGCGCCGTACCGCGACCGCGGCATCTGGATGCCGGGCAGCGCGGGCTACTGGCACTACCACGACCACGCCTACCAGGGAGACCACGGGACGGCCGGCGTGCGCGCCGGCCTCTACGGCGCGCTCGTCGTGCGCCGGGTCGGCGACGTCGTCCCGGACAAGACCTTCACCGTCTTCTTCACCGACGTGTCCATCAACAACAAGTTCGCGCCGGACACCCCGATGTTCGAGGCCCGCCTCGGCGAGCGCGTCGAGTTCGTCTGCGTCGGCCACGGCGACTCCTTCCACACCTTCCACCTCCACGCGCACCGGTGGGCCCTCAACCGGACCGGTCTCATCACCGGCCGGGACGACGCCACGCAGGTGGTCGACAACCGCGACCTCAACCCGGGCGACAGCTTCGGCTTCCAGGTCGTCGCCGGCGCCGGCGTCGGCCCGGGCGCGTGGATGTACCACTGCCACGTCCAGTTCCACTCGGACGGCGGGATGTCCGGCGTCTTCCTCGTCCGCAACGCCGACGGGTCGATGCCCCCCGGCGCGCAGGCGTCCCTCGACCGGTTCGCCGAGCACCACGCCGGCGGCCACGCCGGGCACGCCGCGCACGCCGCCGGCTGACCGGCCCCCGCACCCCGCCCCGCCCGCCCGGGCCACCAGCCCGGGCGGGCGCGGGCCTCCCCGCCCGACCAGCCCTGCACGCCCGACGAAGGAGCCGACACGTGCGACCACACCCATCGCCCACCACCGCCGCGGGACGGAGGCGACGCGACCGGCTGCGCCCCCTGGCGCTGACCGTCGCGGGCGCCTCGCTCGTCGTCGGCATGTCCGCCGTGCCGACCATGGCCCGGCCGCTCGTGGCGCCCCTGCAGGCGACGGCGGCGGCCGCCGCGGCGGACGACGTCCGCGTCCTCGCCTTCCACGGCGCCCCCGACGCTCAGGACGACCCCGTCCTCGCGGCCACGCGCGCCGTCGCCGAGCTCGGTGCCCAGAACGGCTTCACGGTCGAGACGTCCTCGGACCCGGCCGTCTTCACGGACGACGTCCTCGACGAGTACCGGGGCGTCGTCTTCCTGTCCGCCGAGGGGGCCGACCTCTCCGGCGCCCAGGAGGCCGCGCTGCAGGCCTACGTCCAGGACGGCGGCGGCTTCCTCGGCGTCCGCGACGCCGCGCGCGCCCAGGAGACGTCGCAGTGGTTCACGGGCCTCGTCGGCACGCGCATCGCCGGCGCCCGCCCCGTCCCCGCGGAGATCACCTCCGTCACCGCGACGGCGGAGAACGCGCCCAACGAGGTCGCGGCCAACCTGGCCGACGGCGACCCGGGCACCAAGTGGCTCGCCTTCGAGCCGACGGCGACGCTGACGATGCAGCTCGCCGAGCCGCTCGTGCTCGCGCAGTACTCGCTCACCTCCGCCAACGACTCGGCCGAGCGCGACCCGCGGAACTGGACCCTGCAGGGCAGCAACGACGGCCAGACGTGGGTCGACGTCGACAGCCGCACGGACCAGACCTTCCCGGAGCGCTTCCAGGTCAGGGACTTCGAGATCGCCGAGCCGGGCGAGGCGTACACGTCCTACCGGCTCGTCGTCTCGGCCAACGGCAGCGGCGGCCTCACCCAGCTCGCCGAGATCGAGCTCTTCGACGGCGAGTCCGTGACGCCCGTCGAGGACGAGGTCCCGCTGACGCGCGGCACGGTCGACGTCGTCGACCGCCAGCACCCGTCCACCGAGGACCTGCCCCTGTCGATCACCCGCGAGGACCGCTGGCTCGACTGGTCGACCAACCCGACCGGCGAGGTCCACACGGTCGCGCAGCTGCGCCCGACGGCGGACGCGCCGGCGACGGAGAGCCCCTTCCAGCCCGTGTCGTGGTGCCGCGACTACGACGGCGGCCGCTCCTTCTTCACCGGCATGGGCGGCACGCCCGCGAGCTGGTCCGAGGCGGGCTTCCGCGAGCACCTGCTGGGCGCCCTGCAGTGGACGACCGGCATGGTCCGGGGCGACTGCCAGGCGACCATCGCCGCCAACTACACGACCGAGCGGCTGACGGCGCAGAACGCCCCCGGGCAGCTCGACCAGATCGGCGAGCCGCACGGCCTCACCATGGCCCCCGACGGCACCGCGTTCTACGTCGGCAAGGCCGCCTGCCCGAGCGGCCCCGTCGTCTCCTGGGACGACCCGGACGTCGGCCTCGGCTGCGGCACCATCCACGAGTGGGACCCGGAGACGGGTGACGTCACGCTGCTGACGACCCTCGAGGTCATGGGCAACCGCGGCAGCGGCAGCGAGCTCGTGAAGAACGAGGAGGGGCTCCTCGGCATCGTGCCGGACCCCGACTTCGCCGAGAACAACTTCCTCTACGTCTACTGGATGCCGCACGAGTCGGTGGACACCGAGCGGCGCGTCGGCATGCGCACCGTCTCGCGCTTCACCTACGACCCGTCGGGCCCGAGCATCGACCAGTCCTCGCGGGTCGACCTGCTGGAGTGGGAGACCCAGGTCCACAGCTGCTGCCACGCCGGCGGCGGCATGGCCTTCGACGACGACGGCAACCTCTACGTCGGCTCCGGCGACAGCAACTCCTCCGGCGGCTCGCAGGGCTACTCGGGCAACAACTGGGAGCAGGAGTTCGCGGGCATCAGCTTCCAGGACGCCCGTCGCACCTCCGGCAACACCAACGACCTCAACGGCAAGATCCTGCGGATCCACCCCGAGGACGACGGCTCCTACACGATCCCCGACGGCAACCTCTTCAGCGAGGCCCGCGACGCGGACGACAAGACCCGCCCCGAGATCTACGTCATGGGCGTGCGCAACATCTCGCGCCTGCAGATCGACGCGGACACCGACTGGCTGACCGCCGCGTGGGTCGGCCCCGACGCCGGCCTGCCGGACCCGGAGCTCGGCCCGGCCAAGTACGAGACGGCCACGATCCTCACGAGCGCCGGCAACCAGGGGTGGCCCTTCTGCATGGGCAACCGCCAGCCGTACCGCGACCGCAGCAACACCGACGCGGACGTCCTCACCGGCTGGTACGACTGCGACGACCTGCAGAACACCTCGCCGCGCAACACCGGCCTCGTGGACATCCCGGACGCCCGGGACAACATGATCTGGTACTCGCCCAGCGGTGGCGGGCCCGTCTTCCCCGAGCGCGAGGACGGCAGCGGCATCCCGACCTACGAGGACGAGGACGCCACCTACACGCTGCCGTGGCTGCGCGGCGGCGGCCAGGCCGTCATGTCCGGCCCCACCTTCCGCCAGTCCCAGGTGGACCCCGACAGCGACGTGGCGTGGCCCTCGTACTGGGAGGGCAAGTGGTTCATCGGTGACCAGTCCAACGCGAACAACCGCGTGGCCGTGACCGTCGACCCGCGCAAGGTGCCGACCCAGGGCGCCCCGGCCTTCGCCGAGGACCTGCGCCAGATCGTCCGCGGCGGCGGTGGCGACACCGGCCTCCAGAGCTGGATGGACGCCAAGTTCGGCCCCGACGGCGCGCTGTACCTGCTCGACTACGCCGGCGGCTTCTTCAGCCTCGACCCGAACCAGAAGCTCCTGCGGGTCACCTACGACGGCGGCCCGGCCACCCCGGCGCCGGCGGCGACGGCGGCCAACGTCCAGGGCACCCCGCTCGAGGTCGCCTTCACCGGCGCCCGCTCCGGCGGCGTCTCCTACCGCTGGGACTTCGGCGACGGCACCTCGTCGACCGAGGCGAACCCCCGTCACACCTACGCCCGGGTCGCCGACCACACGGCGACGCTGACGGTCACCTACGCCGACGGCGAGAAGGCCACGACGACCGTGCCGGTCAGCATCTCCTGCACGGTGCCGGACGACCGCGAGACGGTCTTCTCCGGCGACGTCGACTCCGGCGTGGCCAACGACGACCTCGGCGGCTGCACGGTGAACGACCTCATCCTCGACGACAGCGAGTGGGGCTCCCACCAGGAGTACCTGCGCCACGTCCGGGCCGTGACGCGTCAGCTCCGCGAGGACGGCGTCCTCACCGGCAAGGAGGTCACCGCGGTCGTCAACGCGGCGGCCCGCTCCCAGATCGGCGTGCGGGCCGGCGGCTACCGGACCATCTTCGACGGGACCGCCGAGTCCCTCCGCGGGTGGACCCAGGCGCCGGGCGGACGCTTCGTCCTCCAGCCCGACGGCTCCCTGCGCTCGCAGGGCGGCCTGGGCATGCTCTGGTACCACGCCGAGCAGCTGGGCGACTTCTCGATGACGCTGAAGTTCCGGGACGTCTCGGCGCCCGGGGCGTACGCCAACACCGGCGTCTTCACCCGCTTCCCGGACCCCGAGCAGCCGCTCGAGGAGCGGGAGGAGTGCGGCCGCCAGGGCGCGGCCGTCGACTCCCCGGCGTGGGTGGCCATCTACTGCGGCCACGAGATCCAGATCTACGACGGCCCCACGGGCGAGCCGCAGAAGACGGGGTCGGTCTACAACTTCGACCCCGTCGGCCTGGCCGCGGCCCGTCCGACGCCCAAGGGCGAGTGGAACACCTACGAGATCCGCGTCGTCGGGCAGCAGTACACGATCGTCCGCAACGGCGTGGTGATCAACGAGTTCGACGCGTCGCCGGGCAAGCAGTCCTCCCGCGCCGGCGACCCGCCCACGGACCTGCGGCAGTTCGCCGAGGGCTTCGTCGGCCTGCAGAACCACGGGACGGGTGACCTCGTGGAGTTCCGCGAGGTCCGGGTGCGCGACCTCTGACGCCCCCGCCGGGGCCCCGGGCGACGCCACCGCGCGTCGCCCGGGGCCCCGGCCCCCGCCCTGCCCGACCGCCCCTCCGCCCGACCGCGACGACGCGCCAGGAGTGCTGAGCCATGCGAGCCCCCGTCCCACCGGCCCTGCGCCGGACACCGTCCCCCGCCCCCTCCCGCCCTGGCCCCGGCCGCTACCTGGCCGTCGCGCTCGCCGCGCTGCTGGCCCTGTGGCTCGTGCCCGGGCCCGCCGTGGGCGCCCCCGCGCGCGCGGCCGACGTCGCCGCGGCGGCCGACCAGGTCCTCACGTGGACCGGCGACAACAGCGTCACCAAGTACAAGACGGCGCCGGCCACGGCCACGGCCGGCGCGGCGACCATCGTGTTCGAGAACAGCCGGGCGACGGGCAACACCATCGCCATGAGCCACACGCTGACCTTCGACACGAGCACGCCGGGCTACAACCACGACGTCACCGTCGACATCCTCGCCAACCCCCTGGACGCCCAGGGCGGCCGCCACGAGGTCGAGGTCACCCTCACGCCGGGCACCTACCGCTACTTCTGCGCCATCCCGGGCCACGGCTCCATGGTCGGCGAGCTCGTCGTCACCGGCGGCGGCGGCGGCGAGGAGGACACCACCGCCCCGACCGTGACCGCGGAGGTCACCGGCGAGACGGACGCCGACGGCGCCTACCTGGGCTCCGCGTCGGTCGCGCTCACCGCCGAGGACACCGGCTCCGGCGTCGCGTCCGTCGAGTACGCGCTCGACGGCGGCGAGTACCAGGCCTACTCCGGCCCGGTCGTCGTCGACGAGGTCGGCGAGCACACGATGACGTACCGCGCGACGGACGTCGCCGGGAACGTCTCCGAGGTCGGCACGACCACCTTCACCGTGGTCGAGGCCCCCGTCGGCGAGGACACCACCCCGCCGACCGTGACCGCCGAGGTCACCGGCCAGCAGGACGGCGCCGGCGCCTACGTCGGCTCCGCCACCGTCACCCTCACCGCGACCGACGAGGGGTCGGGCGTCGCCGTCATCGAGTACTCCCTCGACGGCGGACCCTTCACCCCGTACGAGGAGGCCCTCGTCGTCTCCTCGCCCGGGTCCCACACCGTCGCCTACCGCGCCACCGACGGAGCCGGGAACACCTCCGCCGCCGGCGAGGTCACCGTCGTCGTCGCCGAGCCCACGGGCGAGGACACCGTCGCCCCGACGGTCTCCGCCGAGGTCGCGGGCGAGCAGGACGCCGAGGGCTCCTACGTCGGCGCCGCCACGGTGAGCCTCACGGCCGAGGACGCCGGCTCCGGCGTCGCGTCCGTCGAGTACGCCCTCGACGGCGGCGAGTACCAGGCCTACACCGAGGCCGTCGTCGTCGACGAGGTCGGCCAGCACACGATGGTCTTCCGCGCCACGGACGAGGCGGGCAACGTCTCGGAGGAGGGCTCGGTCACGTTCACCGTCGTCGCCGGCGGCGAGCAGGACACCACCGCGCCCGTCGTCCTCGCCGAGGTGCTGGGCGACCGCGACGCGCGCGGCGCCTACGTCGGCGCCGCCTCCGTCACGCTCACGGGCGTCGACGAGGGCCCGGGCGAGGTCACCGTCGAGTACTCGCTGCACGCCGGCCACTGGATGGTCTACGACGGCCCGGTCGTCGTCACCGAGCTCGGCGCCACGACGCTGCGCTACCGCGGCACGGACGCCGCCGGCAACGTCTCCGAGGAGGGCTCGGTGACGTTCTCCGTCGTCGCCGACGGCCCCGAGGACACGGTGGCGCCCACGGTGACCGCCACGGTCGTCGGCTCCAAGGACCGGGCCGGCCGCCACATGGGCCGCGCCACGGTGTCGCTCCAGGCGACCGACACCGGCTCCGGCGTCCTGTCCGTCGAGTACAGCGTCGACGGCGGCGCGTGGCAGCCGTACGTGGCCCCCGTCGTCGTCGTGGCGCCGGGCAACCACACGTTCGCCCACCGGGCGACGGACCGGAAGGGCAACGTCTCCGCCGCCGGCTCGGTGACCTTCGCGGTCATGGAGCTGCGGCGCGACATGTGCCCGTCCTCCGACACCCGCCCGACGGTGGTCATCGGTGGTCACGACAGCACGGTCGTCAACGTCGACCGGGGCGACGGCTGCACGGTCAACGACCTCGTCGCCGAGGGCGCCCGGTACGCCAGCTACCAGGCCTTCCAGCGCCACGTCCGGACGGTGACGACCGACCTCGTCGCCTCGCGCACCATCACGCGCGCCGAGAAGCAGCGGATCGTCGCCGCGGCGCAGATGTCGGACGTCGGCCGCAGCTGACGCCCTCCCGCACCACCGCACGGCCCGCGGGCCCGTGCCGCCCCACGGCGGCACGGGCCCGCGGTGCGTCCGGGCCGGCCGGCGCGTCCGGCGGGCCCGGACGCGCGCGCGGGAGGGGGAGAGCCGCGCGGCGCCTAGACTCGGGCGACCCCGACCTCTGCTGAGACGAGCGCACAGCCATGCCCGCACCTGCCCAGGACGCCGTCGCGACCGCGACGCGCGCCGACATCCGCAACCTCGCGATCGTCGCGCACGTCGACCACGGCAAGACGACGCTGGTCGACGCGATGCTCCAGCAGGCGGGCGCCTTCTCGGCGCACCAGACCGCCGAGGGCCTCACCGAGCGCGTCATGGACTCGGGCGACCTCGAGCGGGAGAAGGGCATCACGATCCTCGCCAAGAACACGGGGGTCCACTACCGGGGCCCGTCCGTGCCGGAGGGCGTCAGCCCCGAGGACGGCGTGACGATCAACATCATCGACACCCCGGGCCACGCCGACTTCGGCGGCGAGGTGGAGCGCGGCCTGTCGATGGTCGACGCCATCGCGCTGCTCGTCGACGCCTCCGAGGGCCCGCTGCCGCAGACGCGCTTCGTCCTCCGCAAGGCGCTCGCCGCCCGGCTGCCGGTCATCCTCGTCGTCAACAAGGTCGACCGGCCGGACGCCCGCATCGAGGAGGTCGTCAGCGAGACCTACGACCTCTTCCTCGACCTCGCGACCGACATCCCGGGTGCCGAGGACCTGCTGGAGTTCCCCGTCGTCTACGCGTCGGCCCGCGCGGGGCGTGCGTCGCTGACGGCTCCGGCCGACGGCTCGCTGCCCGACTCGGAGAACCTCGAGCCGCTCTTCCGCACGATCATGGAGCACGTCCCGGCGCCGTCGTACACGCCCGGCGCCCCGCTCCAGGCGCACGTCACCAACCTCGACGCCTCGCCGTTCCTCGGCCGCATCGCCCTGTGCCGCGTGCACGAGGGCGTCGTCCGCAAGAACCAGCAGGTCGTCTGGTGCCGCGCCGACGGCACGCAGCAGCGCGTGAAGATCACCGAGCTCCTCATGACCGAGGCGCTGACGCGCGTCCCGGCCGAGCAGGCCGGCCCGGGCGACATCATCGCCGTCGCCGGCATCCCCGACATCACCATCGGCGAGACCCTCGCCGACCCCGAGGACCCGCGCCCGCTGCCGCTCATCACGGTCGACGAGCCCGCCATCTCCATGACGATCGGCACGAACACGTCGCCGCTCGCCGGCCGGGCCAAGGGCACGAAGGTCACCGCCCGCCTCGTCAAGGACCGCCTCGACCGCGAGCTCATCGGCAACGTGTCGATGCGCGTGCTGCCCACCGAGCGCCCCGACGCGTGGGAGGTCCAGGGCCGTGGCGAGCTGGCGCTGGCCATCCTGGTCGAGCAGATGCGCCGCGAGGGCTTCGAGCTGACCGTCGGCAAGCCGCAGGTCGTCACCCGGGAGATCGACGGCAAGCTCCACGAGCCGGTCGAGCACCTCACCGTCGACGCGCCGGAGGAGTACCTCGGCGCCATCACCCAGCTGCTCGCCGTCCGCAAGGGCCGCATGGAGCAGATGAGCAACCACGGCACCGGCTGGGTCCGGATGGAGTTCCGCGTGCCGAGCCGCGGCCTCATCGGCTTCCGCACCGACTTCCTCACGGAGACGCGCGGCACGGGCATCGCCCACCAGGTCTTCGACGGCTACGAGCCGTGGGTCGGCGAGCTGCGCACGCGCCCGTCCGGCTCGATGGTCGCCGACCGCACCGGGGTGGCGACGTCCTACGCCATGACGAGCCTCCAGGAGCGCGGGACGCTCTTCGTCGACCCGACGACGGAGGTCTACGAGGGCATGGTCGTCGGCGAGAACAGCCGTGCCGACGACATGGACGTGAACATCACCAAGGAGAAGAAGATGACCAACGTCCGCTCCAACGCGGACGAGCTGGAGCGGCTGGTGCCCGCGCGGCGCCTGTCCCTCGAGCAGAGCCTCGAGTTCTGCCGCGAGGACGAGTGCGTCGAGATCACCCCCGACGCCGTCCGCATCCGCAAGGTCGTCCTCGACGCGAACGCCCGCAGCCGGACGGCCCGCGCCGCCAAGCGCTGACGCCGGCCCGCCCCGGACGCCGAGAGGCCCTGCCCCCGACCGCGGTCGGGGGCAGGGCCTCTCGGCGTCCCGGGTGCGCCGGGAGGCGGCTCAGGTGAGCCGCTCCTTCGGGGAGCTGTCGGCGGTGCGCGCCGGGTCGGTGACGACGGCGTCCCCGAGCGCCTCGTCGATGCGCGCCATGGCGTCGGCGGGGATGGTGACGCCGGCGGCGGCGGCGTTGTCGTGCACCTGCTCCGGGCGCGAGGCGCCGATGATGGCGGCCGCCACGTTGTCGTTCTGCAGCACCCACGCGACGGCCAGCTGCGCCATCGACAGGCCGAGGTCGGAGGCGACCGGCTTCAGCTCCTGCACCCGGGCGAGGACGTCGTCGGACATCCAGCGGCTGATCATGTCCTTGCCGCCCTTGGCGTCCGTGGCGCGCGAGCCCTCCGGCGGCTGCTGCCCGGGCAGGTACTTGCCCGTGAGCACGCCCTGGGCGATCGGCGACCAGACGACCTGCGAGACACCGAGCTCGCGCGAGGCCGGGACGACCTCGCCCTCGATGACCCGCCAGAGCGCGGAGTACTGCGGCTGGTTGGAGACGAGCTGGAAGCCCATCTGCCGGGCCAGCTCCACGCCGGCGCGCAGCTGGTCGGCCGTCCACTCGCTGACGCCGACGTAGAGGACCTTGCCCTGCCGCACGAGGTCGGCGAAGGCCTGCATCGTCTCCTCGAGCGGCGTCGCGTGGTCGTACCGGTGCGCCTGGTAGAGGTCGATGTGGTCGGTCCCCAGCCGCCGCAGCGAGCCCTCGGCGGACTCGAGGACGTGCTTGCGGGAGAGGCCGGTGTCGTTGGCCCCCTTCGGGCCGGTGGGGAAGTAGACCTTCGTGAAGATCTCGAGCGACTCGCGGCGCTCGCCCTTCAGCGCCTCGCCGAGGACGGTCTCGGCGCGCGTGTTGGCGTAGGTGTCGGCGGTGTCGAAGGTGGTGATGCCGGCGTCGAGGGCCGCGCGGACGCAGGCGGTGGCCGCCTCGTCCTCGACCTGCGAGCCGTGCGTCAGCCAGTTGCCGTAGGTGATCTCGGAGACCTTGAGGCCCGAGCGTCCGAGGTGGCGGTAGTCCATGCCACCACCCTGCCCCGCCCCGGCGGGGGTCGCGCGGCGGCGTGCGGACGGGCCCCGGGGCAGGATGGCGCGATGACGACGACGCCCGAGCACCCGGCCGAGCCCGACCCCGTCGCGCCCGGCACGACGCCGACGGCGGACGGCGCCGAGCAGGCCGTCGCCTCCGACGTCGCGCAGGACGTGCTGCAGCAGGCCGCCGACGCGCTCGACGACGCCGTCGAGCGCGAGCTCGACCCGGCGGAGGCCGCGGCCATGGACGCCCTCGACAGCCCCCGCCGGCTGCTCCTCGTCCACGCCCACCCCGACGACGAGAGCCTCGCCACGGGGGCCACGGCCGCGGCGGCCGCCGCCGCGGCCGGGACGGCGGTGACGCTCGTGACGTGCACGCGCGGCGAGCGCGGGGAGGTGCTGCCCGCGGTCCTCGCCGAGCACCCCGGCGTCGACGCCGACGAGGACGCCCTGGCCGAGCTGCGGACGGGCGAGCTGGCCGCGGCCGCGGAGGCCCTGGGGCTGGAGGACCGCCGCTTCCTCGGCGCCGACGCCGTCGGGCCGGACGGCGCACCCGTCCGCTACCGCGACTCGGGCATGGCGTGGGCGGACGGGGAGGGCGGCGCCGCGGCGACGGGGACGCGCGCGGTCCCGGCGCCGGACGCGCCCGCCGACGCCCTGTCGCTCGCGCCCCTCGACGAGGTGGCCGGCCACCTCGTGCGGGTGCTGCACGAGGTGCGGCCCCAGGTCGTCGTCACCTACGAGCCGGGCGGGGGCTACGGCCACCCCGACCACGTGCGCGTGCACGACCTCGTGCTGCGGGCCGTCGAGCTCGCGGCCGACCCCGACGGCGCCGCGCCGTGGACCGTCGCGCGGGTCCTCGGGCACGTGGCCGACGAGGCCGTGCTCCGCGACGGGCTCCGGGCGCTGCGGGCGCAGGGGCTGGCGACCTCCGACCCCGACGGCGACCTGCCCAGCCTGGCGGTGCCGGGGGAGGAGGTGGACGTCGTCGTCGACGCCTCCGCCGAGCTGCCCGCCAAGGTGGCGGCGCTGCGGGCGCACGCGAGCCAGGTGGAGCTCGGGGCGTCCTCCTTCGCGCTGACGAACGGTCTCCACCAGCCGCTCTCGGGCGTCGAGCAGTACCGGTTGCTGCGCGGGGAGCCCGTGCGGCCCGAGGGCGGGGAGCCGCTGACCGACCTGTTCGCGGGGCTGGTCTGAGCGCCGCGGCCGTCCCGCCGGGCGCGCCGTGGCCGTCGCCGGACGTCGAGACGTACCGGCGGGCGGCGGGCCGCTTCGCCACCGGCGTGTGCGTCGTGACGACCCGCGACGGGCGCCTGGACCACGCGATCACCGTGAGCAGCTTCGCCTCGGTGTCGCTGGACCCGGTGCTCGTGCTCGTCTGCGTCCACCAGGACTCGCGCTTCCTCGACGCCGTGACGGAGACGCGGACGTGGGGCCTGTCGGTGCTGGCGGCGCGGGCGCGGCCGGCGGCCGCCTGGCTCGCGACGCCGGGCCGGCCCGTCGTCGACCAGCTGGCGCAGGTGCCCCACCGCCGTGGACCGCTCACGGGGGCGGCGCTGCTCGACGGCAGCGTGGCGACGATGGAGTGCGCCACCGAGGCCGAGCACGCGGCGGGCACCCACGTGCTCCTCGTCGGGCGGGTGCTCGACGTGAGCCTGGGGCCCGAGGACGAGCGGCCGCTCCTGCACCACCGGGGCGCCTTCTCCGAGCTGTGACCGGACGGCGCCGAGTCGTGACCTCGGAGGGCCGCCGATCCGCCCGGTGCCCCGGGACACCTCGCCTAGCATCCGACCATGGCCTCGCGCACCGCCTCCCGCACCGCTGACGGCACCGGCGAGGGCGGGCGCCGCCGTCGTCCGGGGCGCCGGGCCTGGCTCGTGGCGGGCGGCGTCGTCGTCCTCGTGGGCGGCTACGGGGCCGCGGCCGCGGTCGCGGCGGACCGCGTGCCGAGCGGCACGACCGTCCTCGGCCAGGACCTCGGCGGCCTCGACCGCGAGGGCGCCGAGCAGCGGCTCGGCGAGGCCTTCGCCGCCGCGACCGCCGCCCCGCTCCCGGTCGAGGTGGCCGGCGGGACGCAGGAGGTCGTGCCCGACGAGGCAGGGCTGCGGCTCGACGCCGCGGCCACCGCCGACCGGCTGGTGGGCTTCAGCCTCGACCCCCGCGACCTGTGGCGGCACGTGGCCGACCGCGGCGTCGCGGTGGAGCCGGTGGCCGACGTGGACGAGGACGCGCTCGCCGACGCCGTCGCCGGGGTCGCCGGCGCCGTCGACACCGAGCCCGTCGAGGGCGCGGTGACCTTCGTGCCCGCCGGGTACGAGGTGGTCGAGGCCACCCCGGGCACGAGCGTCGACACCGGGGGCGCCGCCGACGCGCTGGCCTCCGCCTGGCCGGCGGCCCTCGAGGGGGACGCGCCCGTGGAACTGCCGTCGGAGGAGGTGCCGCCCGTCGTCGACGCCGAGGCCGTCGCCGACTTCGTCACGTCCTTCGCGGACCCGGCGACCTCGGCCCCGCTGCCCGTCGTCGTCGGCACTCTCGAGACCGAGGTGCCGGTCGAGGCCCTCGCGCCGACGCTCCTCGCCCGGGTGGGCTCCGGCGACGCCCGGGGCACCCTCGAGCCCGACGTCGACGACGTCGCGCTCCGGGAGGCGCTGCTCGAGGTGGAGCCCGACGTCGACGGCGACCCGACCGACGCGCGCCTGGAGATCGAGGGCGGCGAGCCCGTCGTCGTCCCGTCGTCCACCGGGCGCAGCGTCGACGCCGAGGCCCTCGGCACGGCGGCGCTCACGGCGCTCGCGGCCCCGGCCGGCGCCGCGGAGCGGGTGGCGCGCGTGCCGTCCGCGGAGGTGGCGCCGGAGGTGTCGACGGCCGACGTCGAGGCGCTGGGCGTCGTCGAGGAGATCTCCGAGTTCTCCACGCCGCTGTCGGGCAGCAACCCCGGCCGCCTGCAGAACATCCGCGTCGGGACGGGCAAGGTCGACGGCACCCTCGTCCGCCCGGGGGAGACCTTCGACCTCAACGAGGTGCTCGGCCGGCGGACCGCGGCCGCCGGGTACGCGCGGGCCTCGATCATCGCCGACGGGCGCTACGTGGAGTCCTACGGCGGCGGGGTCTCGCAGATCTCCACGACGGTCTACAACGCCGCCTTCTTCGCCGGGATGGAGCTCGTCACCCACAAGCCCCACTCGTTCTACATCTCCCGCTACCCCGAGGGGCGCGAGGCGACGCTCGACTTCGACACCATCGACATGATCTGGCGGAACGACACCTCGACGGGCGTGCTCGTGCAGGCCTTCACGGGGGGCGGCGAGCTGACGGTGCGCTTCTGGGGCACCGACTCCCGCGAGGTCAGCACGTCGACGAGCCCGCGGCGCAACATCACCCAGCCGGAGAGCAGCGAGCTCGACAGCGACGACTGCATCCCCTCGTCGCCGAGCAGCGGGTTCCAGGTCACGGTCACCCGGCAGGTGACCGAGGGCGGTCGCACGGTGCACGACGACAGCGACACCGTCACCTACACCCCGGTCCCCGGCATCACCTGCGTCTGACACGGCCCGCCCCGGCCGCCCCGGCCGGTCAGGCGGACGGGGCGGCCGGCTCCTCCCGGTAGGCGTAGCGGTGGTGCTCGGCGAGGCCGAGCCCCGCGTAGAGGGCCCGCGCGGGGGCGTTGCCGTCGGCGACCTGGAGCGCCACCCCGGGGAGGTCCCCGGCCGCGCCGAGCAGGGCGCCGACGACGGCGCGGGCCAGCCCCCGCCGGCGGGCGGCGGGCGCGACGACGAGGTCGGTGAGGACGGCCCACCCGTCGGCGAGGGCCAGGCGCCCCACGGCGGCCGCCCCGCCGGGGCCGTCGACGGCGGCGAAGACCTGCTCCGGCGCCGAGACGAGCAGCCCGGCCGTCACCGGGTCGTCCGGCGCCCCGGGCCGCACGAGCGCCGTCCACGCGGCGTCGGGGACGGGCGTGAGCCGCACGCCGGCGTCGCCACGTCCCGCGACGGCGTCGAGCACGCGCCCGGTGCGGCCGGTGAGGACCGTCGTCGGGCTGACGAGCGGCCACCCGCGGGCGGCGAGCACGGCGTCGAGGCGCGAGACCTCGAGCAGCGCCGCGGCGTCCGCGCGGGCGGCCCGGCCGGCGGGGGCGCCCGTCGCCCGGGGCAGCTGGAAGCGCGGCGTGCTCCCGCGGGCCCGCTGCCAGGCGCCGGCGGCGTGGACGGCCGCGTCGAGGTCGTCGGTGCCGGGGCCCCCGAGCGCGAGCACGGAGCTGGCCCGCCGCGTCCGGTCGCCCGCGGAGCGCAGGAGCCACCGGCCGTCGCGGGCGACGGAGGGGGCCTGCCAGGCGAGGGCGAGGGCGGCCTCGAGGTCGCAGACGCCGACCACCGGGCCGTCGTCGGCGCCGCGGCGGCGCACGCGCGGCGGCACGGGCCGGGCGGCCACGACGTCCTCGCGCGCCACCCGGTGCAGCCCGCCGGCCCGGTCGCGGACGGCGAGGTGCCCGGGGGCGTCCTCGACGAGCTCGCCGAGCACGTCCGTGGCCCCGCCGTCGGGCGTCCGGTGCCGGAGCACCACGCGCCCGCCGGGCGGGAGGTCGGGCAGCGGCGGGGGCGGGCCGGTCACCGCCCGACCGTGCCACACGGGGGAGGCGGGGGGCGGCCGGCCGGGCGTGCCGGGCCCGCCGGTCGGCGCCCGGGGCGGGGCGGCGGGTAGCGTGGCCCCAGACCCTCAGCCCCGGCCCGCGCCGGGGGCCCGACCCGCCCGGAGGCACGTCCGTGACGTACGTCATCGCCCAGCCCTGCGTCGACCTCAAGGACAAGGCCTGCATCGAGGAGTGCCCGGTCGACTGCATCTACGAGGGGGAGCGGGCGCTCTACATCCACCCCGACGAGTGCGTCGACTGCGGTGCGTGCGAGCCGGTCTGCCCCGTCGAGGCCATCTACTACGAGGACGACGTCCCCGAGCAGTGGAGCGCCTTCACGGCCGCCAACGTCGAGTTCTTCGACGACCTGGGCTCCCCGGGCGGCGCCGCGAAGATGGGCATGATCGCCAAGGACCACGCCGTCGTCACCGCGCTGCCCCCGCAGGAGCACGAGGACTGACGGCGGACGGCAGGAGCCGCCCGTGACGTCGCCCCCCGCCGCCGGACGCCCCCGCGGCGGAGGGGCGGCCCGGCTGGCGCTGCCCGACTTCCCCTGGGACACGCTGGCGCCGCACGCCGCCCGGGCGCGCGCCGTCCCCGGCGGCGTCTGCGACCTCTCGGTGGGGACGCCGGTCGACCCCACGCCGGCGCTGCTCCAGGACGCCCTGCGGGCCGCGGCCGACGCCCCGGGCTACCCCCAGGTGTGGGGCACGCCCGCGGTCCGCGAGGCCGTGGCCGGCTGGTACGCCCGCCGCCGCGGCGTCCCGGACCTCGACCCCGACGGCGTCATGCCGGTGCCGGGCTCCAAGGAGCTCGTCGCGTGGCTGCCCACGCTGCTCGGCCTCGGCCCGGGCGACGTCGTCGTCCACCCCGAGGTGGCCTACCCGACCTACGACGTCGGCGCCCGGCTCGCCGGGGCGGCCCCGCTGCCCCTCGACGACGTGGCGTCCCTGCCGTCGCCGGACGTCGACCTCCCCGGCGGGGCTCGCGGGCGCGTGCGCCTCGTGTGGCTCAACACCCCGTCCAACCCCACGGGCGCCGTCGACGGCGTGGAGCGCCTCGCCGGCGTCGTGGCCTGGGCCCGTGCGCACGACGTCGTCGTCGCCTCCGACGAGTGCTACGCCGAGCTCGGCTGGGCCGCCGCGCCCGACGCCGCGGCGGGCACGACGACCGACGCGCGCGGCGACGTCGTCGTCCCCTCCGCGCTCGACCCGCGCGTCGTCGGCGACGACCCCGCGGGCGTCCTGTCGGTCTACTCGCTGTCCAAGCAGTCCAACCTCGCCGGCTACCGGGCCGCCCTCGTGGCGGGGGACCCGGCGCTCGTCCGCGAGCTCGTGGCGGTCCGCCGCCACACCGGCGCGATCGTCCCCCGCCCCGTCCAGGAGGCCCTGCGGGTCGCCCTCGGCGACGACGCCCACGTCGCGGAGCAGAAGGAGCGCTACCGCGCCCGCCGCGACCTCCTCCGCGGTGCCCTCGAGGCCGCGGGCGGCCGGGTCGACCACTCGGGGGCGGGCCTCTACCTCTGGACGACCTTCGACGAGGACGCCCTGACGACGGTCGCCCGCCTCGCCGACGCGGGTGTCCTCGTGGCGCCGGGCGGCTTCTACGGCGCCGCGGGCGCCCGCCACGTCCGCGTGGCACTCACGGCCACCGACGAGCGCGTCGCGACGGCCGCCGACCGCCTCCGCGCCCTCGCCTGACGGGAGCCCCTGCACGAGAACCGCCGTCCACGGCGGATCTCGTGCAGACGCTCGCGCCGGGAGAGCTGCGCGGTTCGTGCCCCACCGACCCTCGTGCACCGACGAGGTCGGCGGTCGGGCCGGACCCGCGGCGGGCACGTCAGGCCGGCGCCCCGACCCGTGCGCGACCCGGCCACGGCGCGCCGAGGCAGTGCCCTGCGCGGGTCCGGCGCGGCCGCCGTGGTGACCGGACGCGGTGACCGCGGCGGACGCTGCGCCGGGCGTGCACCCCGGGCGCGACGGGAGAGCGACGCGGGCGGCGGTCCGCGCGGGCCGTCGCCGCTCGCCCGCCGTCCGTACCGACCGGTAGCGTGCGAGAGAGCGGGAGGTCCGCCCGCGTGCGTCCCGGCACCGCCGGACGCGCGGGCAGCGGGCGCGTGACCACCCCGACCGACCGTCCTGCTGAGCCGCACCGCCGCGAGGAGACGCCCGTGACCGACACCCAGGCCGCCCCCACCGAGGCCGCCCCGCCGGAGGGCTCCGTGCTGCGCCACCCGGGTGGGGAGCTCCCCCTGGCCACCGTGCCCGCCACCGAGGGGAGCGCGGGCGTCGACGTCTCGGGGCTGCTCAAGGAGACCGGGCTCGTCACGCTGGACCCCGGCTTCGTCAACACGGCGTCGTGCCGCTCGGAGATCACCTACATCGACGGCGACGCGGGGATCCTCCGCTACCGCGGGTACCCCATCGAGCAGCTCGCCGAGCACTCGACGTTCCTCGAGACGAGCTACCTGCTCATCCACGGGCACCTGCCGTCGCAGGCGGAGCTCGACGGGTTCTCGACGGACCTGTCGCGGCACACGCTGCTGCACGAGGACCTCAAGAACTTCTTCGACGGCTTCCCGAGCAACGCGCACCCGATGCCGGTGCTGTCGTCGGCCGTGTCGGCGCTGTCGACCTTCTACGAGGAGAGCCTCGACCCCTTCGACCGCCGCGCGGTGGACCAGTCGACGGTCCGGCTCATGGCGAAGCTGCCGACGATCGCGGCGTACGCGCACAAGAAGACGCTCGGCCAGCCGTTCCTGTACCCGGACAACAGCCTCGGCCTCGTCGAGAACTTCCTCCGGATGACGTTCGGCTTCCCGGCCGAGCCCTACGAGGTGGACCCGGCGCTCGCGAAGGCGCTGGACCAGCTCTTCATCCTCCACGCGGACCACGAGCAGAACTGCTCGACGTCGACGGTGCGGATGGTCGGCTCGGGCCAGGCCAACCTCTACGCGTCGGTGTCGGCCGGCATCCACGCCCTGTCGGGGCCGCTGCACGGCGGCGCGAACTCCGCGGTGCTCACCATGCTCGACGACATCCTCGCCAGCGGCGACGACGTCGACACCTTCATGGAGCGGGTGAAGCGCAAGGAGAAGGGCGTCCGCCTCATGGGCTTCGGCCACCGGGTCTACAAGAACTACGACCCGCGCGCGGCCATCGTCAAGAAGACGGCGGACCAGGTGCTCGCCCAGCTCGGCGTCAACGACCCGCGGCTCGACGTGGCCCTGCGGCTCGAGGAGATCGCCCTGGCGGACGACTACTTCGTCGAGCGCAAGCTCTACCCGAACGTCGACTTCTACACGGGCCTCATCTACAAGGCGATGGGCTTCCCCACGCGGATGTTCACCGTGCTCTTCGCCATCGGCCGGCTGCCCGGCTGGATCGCGCAGTGGCGCGAGATGATGGAGGACCCGCAGACGAAGATCGGCCGCCCGCGCCAGGTCTACGTCGGGGAGCCCGAGCGCCCGTACGTCGCGATGGGCGACCGCTGAGCGGGACCGGGGCGCTCGCCGCGCTCCGCTCCGCCGACGGCGACCTGAGGGCCTGGGCGCGCCTCGCGCCGCTGGGCCTCCTGCTCGTCGGCGCCGGGGCCTGCGTCACGGGCGATGCGGCCACGCGCCGCGCCGCCGGTGACGCGACCGGCCGGTGGGTCGCCGCGGGCACGCTGGGGCTGCTGCTCCAGGGCGCGGGCCTGTCGGTCTTCGGGGAGTCCGTCAAACGTCGTGCGCTGCACGACGTCCGCAGCGAGCACGCCGGCGCCGAGCGGCCCGGCGGCCGGAAGGAGCAGCCGTGAGGATCGCCGTCGTCGGGGCCACCGGGCACGTGGGCACCTACCTCGTGCCCCGTCTCGTCCGGGCCGGGCACGAGGTCGTCGCGCTGAGCCGCGGCACGCGGGAGCCGTACACGCCCGACGACGCCTGGCAGCAGGTCGAGCGGGTGGTCGTCGACCGCGACGCCGAGGACGCGGCGGGCACCTTCGCCGCGACGCTCCTCGCGACGCGGCCGGACGCGGTCGTCGACCTCGTGTGCTTCACCGAGGAGTCCGGCCGCGCGCTCGTCGAGGGGCTGCGGGGCGAGGTCTCCCACCTCGTCCACATCGGCACGGTGTGGGTCCACGGCCTGTCGAGCGTGGCGCCGATGGACGAGGAGGACGACCGGGAGCCCTACGGCGAGTACGGCGTCGCCAAGGACGCCCTCGAGCGGATGCTCCTCGCCGAGTCCCGCGGCGGCGGGCTGCCCTGCACCGTCGTCCACCCCGGCCACATCAGCGGCCCGGGCTGGGAGTGCGTCACGCCGGCCGGCAACCGCGACGCCCGGGTGTGGCAGGCGCTGGCCGCGGGGGAGACGCTCCTGCTGCCCGGCTCGGGCGCGGAGCTGATGCACCACGTGCACGCCGACGACGTCGCCCTGCTCGTGCAGCTGGCGCTCGAGCAGCCGGCGGCCGCGGCGGGGCAGGCCTTTCACGCGGTCTCCCCCCAGGCCATGACGTCGCGCGGGCTCGCGCGCGCGGCGGCGGGCTGGTTCGGCCGGGAGGCCGACGTCGAGGTCGTCCCGTGGGAGCAGTTCGGCGCGACCGTCTCGCCGGAGCACCTGGCGGAGAGCGAGGACCACCTCCTGCGCAGCCACAGCGCGAGCACGCGCCGGGCCCGCGAGGCGCTCGGCTTCGTGCCGCAGCACTCCTCGGCCGACACGTGCCGCGAAGCCGTCCGCGCCCTCGTGGACGCGGGCGAGCTCGACCTGGGCGGCGCCCGCCCGTGACCCGCACGGCGGCGGGCGCCCACGGGGTCGTGGGCGTCACCGGGGCGACGGGGCAGCTCGGCGGCCGTGCCGCCCGGCGGCTGGCGGCCGCCGGTGTCGCCCAGCGGCTCGTCGTCCGCGACGCCGCCCGCGCGCCGGTGCTGCCGGGGGCGACGACGGCCGTGGCGACCTATGCCGACGGCGACGGCCTCCGGCGGGCCCTCGAGGGCGTCGGGACGCTGCTGCTCGTCTCGGCGTCCGAGAGCGCCGACCGGGTCGCCGAGCACCGCAGCGCCGTCGACGCGGCCCTCGCCGCGGGGGTGCGGCACGTCGTCTACACGTCCTTCGTCGGCGCGGCCCCGGACGCGACCTTCACGCTGGCCCGCGACCACGCCGCCACGGAGGAGCACCTCGCCGCGGCCGCGGCGGCGGCGGGCGCGACGTGGACGGTGCTGCGCGACGGCCTCTACGCCGACGTCCTGCCCGACTTCGTCGGCGACGACGGCGTCCTGCGCGGCCCCGCCGGCGACGGGCGGGTGGCGGCCGTGGCCCGTGACGACGTCGCGGACGCGGCCGTCGCGGTCCTGCGCGACCCGACGGCGCACGCCGGGCGCACCTACGACCTCACGGGCCCGGCCGCGCTGACGCTGGCCGAGGTGGCGCAGGCCCTCACCGCCGCGGGGCGCCCCGCCCGCTACGTGGCCGAGACCGTGGACGAGGCGTACGCGTCCAGGGCGGGCACGGGAGCGCCGGACTGGCAGCTGCGGGCGTGGGTCTCGACGTACACGGCCGTCGCCGCGGGGGAGATGGCGCGCGTGACGGGCGACGTCGCCGCGCTGACGGGGCGCCCGGCCACGCCCTTCGCCGACGTCGTCGCGGGCCTCGTCGACCGCTGACGGGCCGTCAGCCCGCGACGACGACCTCGACGGCCCCGGGGCCGGGCGCGTCGGCGTCGGCGACCCACGCGGCGTCCCCGTCACGGGACCAGCGGCGCCCGTCGGTCGCCACCTCGACGACGTCCGTCCCCACCGCCGTCGCGACGGCCCACTGCGCGAGCGCCCACCCGGCGCGCACGCCCTCCTCGTCGGCGCCGTGGTCGCGCACGACGACCACGCCGCCGGCGTCCGGCCGCGCGGCGAGCCCCTCCTCGCCGAGCTCGGCGGCCGCCCGCTCGACGACCTCCCGCGCGCGCGGCGTCAGGCCGTCGTCCCCGACGACGGGCAGGAGCCCGTCGCCCGTCTCCTCGACGGCGGGCAGGCGGCAGACGAGCGCGGCGGGGGAGTGGCCCGTCAGCGCGGAGGCGAAGACGCGGGCCTCGCCCTCGTGGTCGGCGTAGGCGGTGGGGAAGCCGGAGCGCTGGACCTCCTGCGCGGCGTCGTTGACCTCGATCTCGGTGTACCCCTCGACCTCCACGAGGCCGTCGTAGAAGGCGTCCGTCGCGTAGACCGGGTCGGTGACCTGGGCCGGGGTGCCCCACCCCTGCGAGGGCCGCTGCTGGAAGATGCCGAGCGAGTCGCGGTCGCCGTGGTCGAGGTTGCGCAGCCCCGACTCCTGGATGGCCGTGGCGATGCCGATGGTCGCGGCGCGCGGCGGCAGGCCGCGCGCCTGGGCCCGGGCGGCCACGAGGGCCGCGACCGCGGTGCGGTCGGCCGTGAACCCGTGGGACTCACCGCCCGCCGTGGCGGTGCACCGCGAGTCGGACCCGGGCAGGCCCCGGCCGTCGCGCAGCGCGTCGACGGCGAGGGCCCCGGCCGCCGCGACCGCGACGACGCCCACGACGGCGACGAGCGCCCGGCGCCGCCGGACGGGGGCCGAGGTCACCCGGGGCCGCGGGGCGGTCAGCCGGCGTGGAGGGCCGCGTTGAGCGCCCCCCACGAGCCGGTGCGGGTGCGGGCCTCGACGGCGCCCGTGGCGGAGTTGCGCCACAGCTGCAGGCCGTCGCTGCCGGACAGCTCCCGCGCCTTGACGGTGCGCAGGACCTCGCGGGTGGTCGGGTCGACGACGGCGACCTTGGTGCCCGCGGTGACGTAGAGGCCGGCCTCGACGACGCAGTCGTCCCCGAGGGAGATGCCGACGCCGGCGTTGGCGCCGAGCAGGCACCGCTCGCCGATCGAGACGACCTCGGTCCCGCCTCCGGAGAGCGTGCCCATGATCGACGAGCCGCCCCCGACGTCGCTCCCGTCGCCGACGACGACGCCCGCGCTGATGCGGCCCTCGACCATGGAGGCGCCGAGCGTGCCGGCGTTGAAGTTGACGAAGCCCTCGTGCATGACCGTCGTGCCCGGGGCCAGGTGGGCGCCGAGGCGCACGCGGGAGGCGTCGGCGACCCGGACGCCCGCCGGGAGCACGTAGTCCGTCATCCGCGGGAACTTGTCGACGCCGTCGACGACGAGGCGCGTGGAGCGGTCGGCCAGCAGGCGGGTGCGCGTCTCCTCGAAGCCCTCGACGGCGCACGGGCCGGCCGACGTCCACACGACCGTCGGCAGGACGCCGAACAGGCCCGTGAGGTCCACGCCGTGGGGCCGCACGAGGCGGTGGGAGAGCAGGTGCAGGCGCAGGTAGGCGTCGGGGACGTCGACCGGGCCGGCGTCGAGGTCGACGACGGTGCGGACCACCTCGGTGCGGACGGCGCGGCGGGGGTCGGTGGCCTCGAGCGCCGCGAGGGAGGCCGGGACGCCGAAGGGCCCCGGGTCGTCCCCCGGGTGGCCGAGGGCCGGTGCCGGGTACCAGGTGTCGAGGACGTCGCCGCCCCCGGTCACGGTCGCGAGGCCGTAGCCCCAGGCCCAGCGGCCCGGCGCGGCGCCGTCGGCGGGGGCCTCGGCGGCCTCGGGGACGGGGGTCTCGGGGGGTGCGCCGGTCATGCCCCGAGGCTACCGGCGCCCGCCCACGGGCCCCCGCCGCAGCCCCGCCCTCCCGGGCCCCGGACCGCCCGGCCGTCGGTCCGTCCTCCCTGCGGCCTCGCCCGCGGGGAGGAGGGCGGGCGCGGGGAGCGCAGCGTGCCGGGGCGCGCGGCGGGCGTCCTACGCTCGCGCGGGTGAGCGACCCCGCCGTGCTGGACCTGTCCGCCGACCTCGCCGACCTGCTCCAGGCGGTGTGCGACGTCGAGTCGGTCAGCGGGGACGAGGCCCGCCTCGCGGACGCCGTCGAGGTCGCGCTCGCGGCGTGCCCGCACCTCGAGGTGCTGCGCGACGGGGACGCCGTCGTCGCCCGCACGTCGCTCGGGCGGGCCGAGCGCGTCGTCGTCGCCGGGCACCTCGACACGGTGCCGCTGGGCCGGCGGCCCGACGGCTCGCCCAACCTCCCGACGTGGCGGACCGGGTCCGGCGACGACGAGCTCGTCCACGGGCGGGGCACCGCCGACATGAAGGGCGGTGTGGCGGTTGCCCTCTCGCTGGCCGCAGCGCTGACCGAGCCGACCCGCGACGTCACCTGGGTCTTCTACGACCACGAGGAGGTCGAGGCGTCATGCAACGGGCTCGGCCGGCTCGCGCGGGAGCACCCGGACTGGCTCGCGGGCGACGTCGCCGTCCTCGGCGAGCCGACGTCGGCCGCCGTCGAGGGCGGCTGCAACGGGACCCTGCGGGTCGACGTCGTCCTCGACGGCGTCCCCGCGCACAGCGCCCGCCCCTGGCGCGGGGTGAACGCCGTCCACGCGGCCGCGCCGCTCCTCGCGCTGCTCGCCGGGCACGACCCGGGCGAGCGGGAGGTCGACGGCCTCGTCTTCCGGCAGAGCCTCCAGGCGGTCGGCATCCGCGGCGGCACGGCCGGCAACGTCGTGCCGGACCGGTGCGTCGTGACGGTCAACCACCGCTTCGCGCCGGACCGCACGCTGGCGGAGGCCGAGGCGGACCTGCGGGAGCTGCTCGCCGGGTACGAGGTCGTGCTCACCGACGGCGCCGAGGGCGCCCGGCCGGGGCTCGACCGGCCGGCCGCCGCGGCCGTCGTCGCCGCCACGGGGGAGGAGCCGCGGGCCAAGCTCGGCTGGACGGACGTCGCCCGCTTCACCGCCCTCGGCGTCCCGGCCGTCAACCTCGGCCCCGGCGACCCCCTGCTCGCCCACGCCGACGACGAGCACTGCCCCGTGCGGGACCTCCACCGCTGCGCGGACGTCCTGCGCCGCTGGCTCACCGCGCCCGTCGACGCCTGAGCCCGCCGCGCCGCCGCCCGGGTGCGGGTCCGTGGCCGTCCGGCGCGCGGGCGGCGCCCCGTGCCACGATCGGCCCCGTGACCCTCGTCCTCCTGCTCGTGGCCCTCGTCGTGGCCGGCGTCGTCGCCGCCGTGGCCGTCGGGCGAGTCCCCGGCGGCCTCGAGGAGCCGACGACGAGCCGCCCGTCGAGGGCGCTCCCGGACGGCCCGCTGGCGGCGGACGACCTCGACCGCGTGCGCTTCTCCCTCGGGCTGCGCGGCTACCGGATGGACGAGGTCGACGCGCTGCTCGACCGGGTGCGCGACGAGGTCGCCGCCCGGGACGCGCGCGTCGCGGAGCTCACGGCCCGCCTCGGGGCGGCGACGTCGCCGGGCGACGCCGTGCCGGCCGGCCCGGCCGCGGTCGACGCCGGCCCGGACGGCGGGAGGGCCTGATGCGCGTCGTCGTCGAGGTCGTCGCCCGCCGCCCCGCCCCCGTGGTCTGGCGTCACCTCACCGACTGGCCGTGGCAGAGCGCGTCGATCCCGCTCACCCGGGTCCTCTCGACCGGCCCGGCCTCCTTCGTCGGGCGCACCGCCGTCCTCGGCGTCGGCTTCGACGACCCGATGGACGTCGTCCGCCGGCAGGACCCCACGGCGGGCGCGCCCGCCGACGGCGCCCGCGAGGGCGTCGCGGTGCTCGCCAAGCGCGGGTCCGTCGTCCGCGGCAGCGCCGCCGTGCGCGTCGTGCCCCTCACGCCGGGCTCGTGCCTCGTCGTCTGGGGCGAGGACGTCGACGTCCTCCCGCGCCGGCTGCCGCGCGCGCTCGCCCGCCCCCTCGACCGCCTGCTCGCCGTGCCGGCCTGGTGGGGGCTGCGCGGGGTCGTCGTCGACATGGTCCGTCGCGTCGAGGCCGAGCGGCCCGAGCCGCTCGAGGCCTGAGCCGGTGGCCCCGGCGCCCGCGGCGGGCCCCGTGCTCGGCGCCGACGGGCTCGCGCGCTGCCCCTGGGGGGACGCGCCCGCCGACTACCGGGCGTACCACGACGACGAGTGGGGCCGGCCCGTCACCGGGGAGGCGGCGTTCTTCGAGCGCCTCACGCTCGAGGCCTTCCAGTCGGGCCTGTCCTGGCTGACGGTCCTGCGCAAGCGGCCCGCCTTCCGGGCCGCCTTCGCGGGCTTCGACCCCGAGGTCGTCGCGGGCTTCGGCGACGACGACCGCGCCCGGCTGCTCGCCGACGCGGGCATCGTCCGCAACCGCGCCAAGGTCGACGCGGCGGTGGCCAACGCGCGGGCGGTGCTGGCCCTGCGGGACCGCGGCGGGCTCGAGGCGCTGCTGCGCCGGTACGCCGAGGAGCCGGGCCGGCCGGCGCCGCGGACGACGGCGGACGTGCCGGCCTCCACCGACGCGTCCCGGGCCCTCGCGCGCGAGCTGAAGCGGCACGGGCTCGTCTTCGTCGGCCCGACGACGGCGTACTCGACGCTCCAGGCCACGGGCCTCGTGGACGACCACCTGGACGGGTGCTGGTGCCGCGGGGACCCGGTGCGCGCGGAGGTGAGGGCGGACGCCCGGATCGGGGCACGGGTTTCGGTTTCACGCAGTTCCGGGGGATGATGGTCGCGATCACGCCCACCCAGGAAGGGGACCCGCAATGGCGGCCATGAAGCCGAGGACAGGTGACGGCCCGCTCGAGGTCACGAAGGAGGGCCGCGGCATCGTCATGCGCATGCCCCTCGAGGGCGGCGGACGGCTCGTCGTCGAGATGACCCCCGACGAGGCCAAGGGCCTGGGCGAGGCCATCGGCGGCGTCGTCGCCTGACGACCCCGCCGCCCCCGGGCGGCCCGCCCCGGCTCCTCGCGGACCCGGCGCACCCGCCGCCCGGCGCCCCCACGGACGCCCCTCCCCGCACGGGGAGGGGCGTCCGTGCGTCCGGGGCCGCCCCGGACCGACCCCCGGCACCCGCGGCACGGGCGGGCCCGCCCCGACGGGCCGCCGCGGCGACCGCCAGTAGGGTCGAGCGGTGGTCGACGCCCGCATGCCCCGCCTGGTCCCCGTCGCCGGCGGCGACGTCCGCTCGGCCGCCGGGGCCGACGTCCTCGCCGTCCCCGTGGCCTCGGCCCCGCCGGGCGAGGCCGAGCCCCAGCCCCGCCCCGGCACCGCCGACGCCGCCGTGTGGCTCGGCCTCAACACGGCCGTCCTCGCCGAGCAGCAGCGCTTCACGGGGCGCGCCGGCGAGACGCTCGGCGTCCCGCTCCCGTCGGCCCGCGACGACGGCGTCGGGCCCCGCCGGCTCCTCCTGCTCGGCGTCGGCGACGGCGGCGAGACGGCGCTGCGCCGGGCCGGTGCCGCCCTGGCCCGCGCCACCCGGGGCGCCGACCGCGTCGTGACGACCGCGGGCACGGGCCTGCCGCCCGCCGCCCTCCGCGCCTTCGCCGAGGGCCTGCTGCTCGCCGCCTACACCCCGCCGCGCACGGGCCTCGAGGACGGCCCCCGCCCGGCCGCCGAGGTCGTCGAGCTGCTCGGCGTGGACGACGGCCCCGCCCTGCCCCGCGCCGTCGCCGCGGCCCGCGCCACGTGGCGCACGCGCGACCTCGCGAGCACGCCCAGCTCGACGAAGGACCCGGCGTGGGTGGCCGAGCAGGCCCGGGCGCTCGCCGCCGACCTGCCCGGCGTCGAGGTGGAGGTGCTGGACGCCGACGGCCTGGCCCGCGAGGGCTTCGGCGGCCTCCTGGCCGTCGGCGGCGGCTCGGCCTCGCCGCCCTGCCTCGTCACGGTGCGCTACCGCCCGCCGGCCGGGACGCCGCAGCGGCGCCACGTCGTCCTCGTCGGCAAGGGCATCACCTTCGACACCGGCGGGCTCTCGCTCAAGCCGCGCGAGGCGATGGTGCCGATGAAGACGGACATGGCGGGCGCGGCCGTCGTCCTCGCCACCGTCCTCGCGGCGGCGGAGATGCGTCTGCCGCAGCCGGTCACGGCGCTCCTGCCGCTCGCGGAGAACGCGCTCGGCGGCGGGTCGTACCGCCCCGGCGACGTCGTCCGCGTCCACGGCGGGACCACCGTGGAGATCGCCAACACCGACGCCGAGGGCCGCATGGTCCTCGCCGACGCCCTGTCCTACGCCGACGAGCAGCTGCGGCCCGACCTGCTCGTCGACGTCGCCACCCTCACGGGGGCCGCCTCGCTGGGGCTCGGGCGCCGGCACGCCGCGCTCTACACCGACGACGCCCCGCTGCTCGAGCAGCTGCGCAGCGCGTCGGCGGCCACCGGCGAGCGGGTCTGGCGGATGCCGCTCGTCGAGGACTACACCGACGCCCTGGAGTCCGAGGTGGCCGACCTGCGCCACGTCGCGGCGGCCGGCGGCCCCTCCGGCGGGTCCATCACCGCCGCGCTCTTCCTCCGCGAGTTCGTCGGGCGGCGCCGCTGGGCGCACCTCGACATCGCGGGCCCCGGCCGGGCCGACAAGGACGAGCACGAGGTCACCAAGGGCGCCACGGGCTTCGGGACCCGGCTGCTCCTGCGCTGGCTGGAGGAGGGCGCCGTCTGACGGCGCCGGCCGCCGCGGGCCGGGCCCGCGGCCGGCCGGGCCTCAGCCGCGGACGACGCCGGCGAGCAGCCCGTCGCCGACGGGCAGGAGCGCCGGCAGCAGCCGCTCGTCGTCGCGCACGCGCCGCACCGCCTCGCGGACGGCCGTCGTCACCGCGTCGCGCTGGGCCGGGTCGGCGACGCGGTCGCGCCACAGCGCGCCCGCGACGACGAGGAGGCCGCCGGGGCGCAGCAGGCGCAGGGCCTGGTCCAGCTGGGCGTCGAGCTCGAGGCGGTCGCCGTCGAGGAGGACGAGGTCGTAGGCGCCGTCCGTGAGGCGGGGGAGCACCTCGAGCGCCCGCCCGCCGATGACGCGCACCCGGCCGCTGCGGACGCCCGCCTCGGCGACGGCCGTGCGCGCCGCGCGCTGGTGCTCCGGCTCGCTGTCGATCGTCGTGAGGACGCCGTCGGCGGGCATCCCGGCGAGCAGCCACAGCGTCGAGACGCCCGTGCCGGTGCCCACCTCGACGACGGCGCGGGCGCCCGCCGCCGCCGCGAGCAGGCGCAGGGCGGCGCCGGTGCCGGGGTCGACGGGGGAGCAGCCCAGCTCGACGCCGCGGCCGCGCGCCCGCTCGAGCACCTCGTCCTCGACGACGAAGTCCTCGGCGTAGCTGCGGCTGGCGGCGGACGTGGCGGCGATGACGGGCTCCTCGCGAGGCGGGCACCGCGGGGTGCGGGGCGACCGCGAACCTACCGGTGCGCGGGCCGCCCCGGCCGACGGGCGCCGGGGCGCGGGCGGTCCGCCGGGCGGGTGGCGCGGCGCCCCGCGCCGGGCCGCGCGGGCGGCCTGCCAGGTGCCGTCCAGGCTGCGGTGGCACCATCGGGCCATGACGACGCGAGCCGCCGACGGCCCGGGCGCCGACGCCGGCACCCCGGTGCCGGCCGACGGGTCCCGGGCGGACGCCGGCCCCCTCGCCGGGGCGGTCGCCGACGAGCGCGCCCCCTGGGCCCCGCCGACGTGGGAGGAGGTCGTGCGCGACCACTCCGCCCGCGTCTTCCGTCTCTCCTACCGCCTCACGGGCAACCGCCACGACGCCGAGGACCTCACGCAGGAGGTCTTCGTGCGGGTGTTCCGCTCGCTGTCGAGCTACACCCCCGGCACCTTCGAGGGCTGGCTGCACCGGATCACGACCAACCTCTTCCTCGACCAGGTGCGTCGCAAGCAGCGCATCCGCTTCGACGCCCTCGGCGACGACGCCTCGGACCGCCTGCCGGGCCGCGACCCCGGCCCCGAGCGGGCCTACGAGCACGGCAACCTCGACCGCGACGTCCAGGCCGCCCTGCTCGACCTGTCGCCCGAGTTCCGCGCCGCCGTCGTCCTCTGCGACATCGAGGGGCTCAGCTACGAGGAGATCTCCCGGACGCTCGGCGTGAAGATCGGCACGGTGCGCTCGCGCATCCACCGGGCGCGCGCCCAGCTCCGGACGGCGCTCGCCCACCGCGCGCCCGCGGTCCTGCCGCCGGGCTGACCCTCCTGCGCGCCCCGGGGGCGCGCGCGGGGCCCCGACCGGCGAGGATGCTCGGCAGCGGTGCCGGCCGAGGCCCGCCCGAGGAGGACCCACCCATGAGCGCACCGGGCGACCAGCCGCGCGACGACGACGGCGCGCGACCGTCCCCGTGGCCGTCCCCCTGGGGCCCCCAGCAGGCGTCCCCGCCGCGCGAGCCGGACGGCGGGCCCGGCGGCCGGCCCGACGGGGACCCCGCCGGGGCGGGCGGCTCGTGGCCCGGCCGGGACGACGACGGCCCGCACGGCGCCGGGCCCCGCCCCTCGTCCGACCCGGCGGCCGGCGGCTCCGCGCCCCCCGCCTGGTGGGTGCCGGGCGACGGCGCCGCCGTCCCGGGCGGCCGCCCCGCCGCCGGCCCCGGGGCGGACCCGTCCGCGGGCACCGACGACCGGCCCGTGCCGGGGCCCCTGCTGGGCCACGGCGGCGGGGGCTTCCCCGACGTCGTCCCGCCCGTCCCCGGCGGCGAGCCGCGCGCCCCGCGCCGCCGCCGCGGCGCCCGGGGGCTCCTGCTCGTCGCCGCCTGCCTCGTCGCGGGCCTCGTCGGCGGCGTCGCGGGGGACCGCCTCGCCGGCCGCCCCGCGGCCACCGTCAGCGTCGTCGAGCGCTCGGGCAGCGCCTCCGACGGCGCCGGCGAGGGCACGGGCGGCACCTCGGTGGCCGAGGTCGCCGAGGCCGTCCTGCCCAGCACCGTGTCCATCGAGGTCACGTCCGCGGCCGGGTCGGGCGGCGGCTCGGGCTTCGTCCTGTCGCCCGACGGCCTCGTCGTGACGAACAACCACGTCATCGCGTCCGCCGCCGACGGCGGGGGGCGGATCCGGGTGCTCCTCGCCGACGGCAGCGTCGAGCCCGCCACCGTCGTCGGGCGGACCTCCGACTACGACCTCGCGGTGCTGCGCATCCAGCGCACCGGCCTGGTGCCGCTGGCCTTCGCCGACACCGACGCCGTGCGGGTGGGCGACCCGGTCGTCGCCGTCGGCGCGCCGCTCGGGCTCACGAGCACGGTGACGACGGGCATCGTCAGCGCCCTCAACCGTCCCGTCGTCGCCGGCGAGAGCCTCGACGAGCAGGGCTTCATCAACGCCGTCCAGACGGACGCGGCCATCAACCCCGGCAACTCCGGCGGGCCGCTCGTCGACATGGAGGGCGCCGTCGTCGGCGTGAACTCGGCGATCGCCCAGGCCGGCGGCACCGGCGGGGCCGGCGGGAGCATCGGCCTCGGCTTCGCCATCCCCGCGAACCAGGTGGTGCGGACGACGACGGAGCTCGTCGAGGACGGCGTCGCCACCTACCCGGTCATCGGCGTCTCGCTCGACCCGACGTACGAGGGCCGGGGCGTGCGCATCGCCCAGCAGGGCGCGAACGGTCAGCAGCCGGTGACCGCGGACGGCCCCGCGGCGGCGGCGGGCCTGCAGCCCGGCGACGTCATCACCGCCATCGACGACCAGCTCGTCACGGCCCCGGACGAGCTCATCGTCGCCATCCGCGCCCGGGAGCCGGGCCAGCCCGTCGCGCTCACGGTGCTGCGCGGCCGCTCGGAGGAGACCGTCGAGGTGACGCTCGGGAGCGAGCCCAGCAGCTGACCGGCCCGGCCGCCCGGGAGCGGCCGTCCCGGGGCGGCGGGCGGGCGCCTGCGGGCGGCCCGGCCGTGGTTACAGTGCTCGCGTGGCGGGCATCAACGGCGGCGAGCTCCTCGTGCTCCTCGTCCTCGTGCTCGTCGTCGTCGGCCCCGAGCGGCTGCCTAAGTACGCGCAGCAGCTCGCCGAGGCCGTGCGCGGGGTCGTGGGCTACGCCAAGGGCGCGCGTGACTCCCTCAAGCAGGAGATGGGCCCCGAGTTCGACGACATCGACTGGCAGAAGCTCGACCCGCGCCAGTACGACCCCCGCCGCATCGTCCGCGAGGCCCTCACCGACGTGTGGGACGACGGGCCCGCCAAGCCGACGACGCCGGGCGGCCCGACCGCCCTCGCGTCGCCCGCCGCGGGAGCGGCCGCCGGGGGCGCCGCGACCGCGGCCACGGCCGGCGGAGCGGCGGCGGCGGCCGGCGCCGCCGCGACGACGACGGTGCGGTCGGCCGCCGGCCGGGGCCCGGGCAAGCCGCTCGACCAGCCCGGTGCCGGCGCGCAGCGCCCCGCCCGCACGCCGTTCGACCCCGAGGCCACCTGACGCGCTGACGCGCTGACCGGCCCCCGACCGCGGGCCGGGCGGCTCAGCCCGCGCGCCGCACCGGCGTCAGGCCGAGCGGCCGGCCGGCCAGCCCGCGCGGACCCGACAGCGCCCGGGCGACCTCCCGCAGGGCCCGCGCCGCGGGCGCGTCCGGGGCGGACAGCACCAGCGGCACGCCCTCGTCGCCGCCCTCGCGGACACGGACGTCGAGCGGCACCTGCGCGAGGAGGGTGACGCGGGCCCGGAGGACCTCGCCGAGGCGGTCCACGACCGCCTGCCCGCCGCCGCGGCCGAAGACCTCCAGGCGGCCGCCGTCGGGCGTCTCCAGCCAGCTCATGTTCTCGACGACGCCCGCGACGGCCTGCTTCGTCTGCCGGGCGAGGGTGCCGGCCCGCTCCGCGACCTCGGCGGCGGCGGCCTGCGGCGTCGTGACGACGAGGAGCTCGGCGCCGGGCAGGAGCTGGGCGACGCTGATGGCGATGTCGCCCGTGCCCGGCGGCAGGTCGAGCAGGAGGACGTCCAGGTCGCCCCAGTGCACGTCGGTGAGGAACTGCTCGAGGGTGCGGTGGAGCATCGGCCCGCGCCACACCACGGGGGTGTTGCCGGGCGTGAACATCCCGATCGACACGACCTTCACCCCGTGCGCGACGGGCGGCACGATCATGTCGTCGATCTGCGTGGGCGCGTGCTGCACGCCGAGCATCCGGGGCACGGAGAAGCCGTGGACGTCGGCGTCGAGGACGCCGACGCGCAGCCCGTCGGCGGCCATGGCCGCGGCGAGGTTGACGGTGACGCTGGACTTGCCGACCCCGCCCTTGCCGGAGGCGACGGCGACGACGCGCGTCAGCGAGCCGGGCCGCGAGAACGGCACCTCGCGGGCCGGGCGGCCGCCGCGGAGCACGTCCTTGAGGGCGGCGCGGCCGGCGTCGTCCATGACCCCGAGGTCGACCTCGACGCGGTCGACGCCGGCCAGCGCCCCCACCTCGCGGGTCGTGTCCTCGGTGAGCCGGTCCTTGAGGGGGCAGCCGGACGTCGTCAGCAGGAGCCCGACGCGGACGGTCGCGCCGCCGCCGGGCGCGCCGGGCACGACCTCGACGTCCCGCACCATGCCGAGCTCGGTGACGGGACGACGGATCTCCGGGTCCTGCACGCGGCCGAGGGCCTCGCGGACCTCGTCGACCGACGGCGGGGCGGGCGGGGGGCCGACGCGTGCGGTGCCGCTCATCCCTCCAGGGTAGGTCGCCCGCCGGGCCCCTCGTGACGGCGCCGGGGGCGCTCCTCGCGCGCCTCGCGCGGGTCGGCCTCGCGGGCCTCCCTCGCCTCCGCCTCGCGCGCCTCGGCCGACCGCCGTGAGCGGGAGCGGCCGCGGTCGCCCTCGTCGCGGCCGTCCAGCTCCTCGACGAGGGAGCGCAGCTCGCCCCGGAGGAAGTCGCGGGTGGCGACGTCGCGCATGGCGATGCGCAGCGCCGCGACCTCGCGGGCGAGGTACTCGGTGTCGGCGAGGTTGCGCTCGGCGCGCTGCCGGTCCTGCTCGATGCTCACGCGGTCGCGGTCGTCCTGGCGGTTCTGCGCCAGGAGGATCAGCGGCGCGGCGTAGGAGGCCTGCAGCGACAGCATGAGCGTGAGGAAGAGGAAGGCGTAGGGGTCGAAGCGGAGCGACGCCGGCGCGAGGGTGTTCCACAGGACCCAGGCGACGATGAACCCGGACATGTAGAGCAGGAAGGTCGGCGTGCCCATGAAGCGGGCGAAGCCCTCGGAGAGCCGGCCGAAGGCCTCCTGGTCGATGCCCGGCCGGGGGACCACCCGCCGTCGCTTCTCCTGCGGGCTGTCGAGCCCCGGCACCCGGGCGACCGTCGCCTGCCGGCCCGTGCGGCCGGGACGTCGTCGCGCGCCGGAGGGGCGCCCCCGGCCGGCGTCGCGCCCGGGGTCGCGGCTCTCGCGCTGGGTCTGCGGGGCCATGGGACCTCCTCGGGGCGCGGGGGCGCCGTCGTGGGGGCGCGGCGGGCGCCGCGCGGGCGGACGGGTGGGGGTGGTGCGCCGGGCGGCCCGCGCCGTCAGGGGACGGGCGACGAGCCCCGGCCCGAGCGCCGCGACGGGACGAGCGCCGGGATGGTCCCGGTGGTGGCCGTCTCGGGGTCGTCCTGCTCGCGCCAGTCCTCCGGGAGGATGTGGTCGAGGACGTCGTCGACCGTCACGGCGCCCAGGAGCCGGCCCGCCTGGTCGGTGACCGGCACCGAGACGAGGTTGTACGTCGCCAGCCGCCGGGCCACCGCCTGGAGCGGGGCGTCGGGCGGCATCCCGTCGACGTCGGCGTCGACGATGCTGCCGAGCTGCTCGTGCGGCGCGGCCCGGAGCATCGCCTGCACGTGGACGACGCCGAGCAGCCGCCCCGTGGGGGTCTCCAGCGGGGCGCGGCAGACGTACACCGAGGAGGCGAGGGCGGGGGAGAGGTCGCTGCGGCGGACGAGCGCCAGCGCCTCGGCGACGGTGGCCTCGGGCCCGAGCAGCACCGGCTCGGGCGTCATGAGCCCGCCCGCGGTCTCCTCGTCGTAGGCGAGCAGGCGGCGGACGTCGGCGGCCTCGTCGGGCTCCATGAGCTGCAGGAGCGTCTCCTTGGCCTCCTCCGGCAGCTCGCCGAGGACGTCGGCGGCGTCGTCGGCGTCCATGGCCTCGAGGACGTCGGCCGCGCGCTCGCGGGTGAGGCCCGTGACGACGCCGACGCGGTCCTCCTCGCCGAGCTCGGCGAGGACGTCGGCCAGCCGGTCGTCGTCGAGCTCGGCCGCCAGCTCCAGCCGCCGGCGGCCCGACAGGTCGTGGAGGGCGTCGGCGATGTCCGCCGGCTTCATGTCCTCGAAGGTGGCGACGAGCAGGCTGGCGCCCTGGGCCCCGGCGGAGGGCCCGAGGAGGCCGCGGACGTCGTCGGCGCGGACGAGCAGCGTCTCGCCGCGGCGGCCGCGCAGGCGGGAGCCGAGGCCGCCGGGGGCGTCGCGCCGCACGAAGACGCGGACGACCTCCATGTCGCGGGGGCCGGGGCGCTCGAGGGCGAGGTCCTCGACGGTCGCCGTGCCGGAGCCGTCGAGGAGCTCGACGCGGCGTTCGAGCACCTCGGCGAGCAGGAGCACCTCGGTGCTGCGCTGCTCGAACCGGCGGAGGTTGACGAGGCCCGTCGTGATGACCTGCCCGGCGTCCATGGCGGTGACGCGGGTCAGCGGCACGAAGACCCGCCGGCGCCCGGGCACCTCGACGACGAGGCCGACGACGCGCAGGCGGCGCCCGTCGCCGCGCAGGACGCTGACGACGTCGCGGACCCGGCCCACCGGGTCCCCGATCGGGTCGAAGACGGGGAGCCCGGCCAGCCTCGCGGCGAAGACACGGGACGGGCTGCTCACGCCGGGCAGCGTAGCCGCGCGGGTGCGGGCCCCCCGTCCCCGCCGTAGCGTCGGAGCCATGACCTCCAGCGAGACCAGCGAGACGACGAAGGACCCCTCGACCGCCCTCCGCGGCGAGCCGCAGATCAAGTACACGGTGCCCGGCATGAGCACCGACGACGGCGCGGCCGTCGTGAAGAACCTGCAGGACCGGCTCACGGCGCTGACCGACCTGCACCTCACCCTCAAGCACGTGCACTGGAACGTCGTGGGCCCGAACTTCATCGGTGTCCACGAGATGATCGACCCGCAGGTCGACGCCGTCCGCGAGATGGCCGACGCCTGCGCGGAGCGCATCGCGGCGCTGGGGGGCAGCCCCGTCGGCACGCCGGGCGCGGTCGTCGCGGCCCGCAAGTGGGACGACTACTCCCTCGGCCGCGCCGGCACGATCGAGCACCTGGGCGCCCTCGACCTCGTCTACCAGGGCGTCATCAGCGACTACCGCGAGGGCATCGAGCAGGCCGGCGAGGTCGACCCGGTGACCGAGGACATGCTCATCGACCACAGCGGCGACCTCGAGCAGTTCCACTGGTTCGTGCGCGCCCACCTCGAGAACGCGGGCGGCGAGGTCGCCAGCAGCGGGGCCTCGAGCGAGACCGACGCCGCGCGCCGCGCGCGCCAGGGCTCGATCTGACGCACCGCACGACGCGACGCAGGGCCCGGGACGTCGTCCCGGGCCCTGCGTCGTCCCCGGGGCGTCGCCCGTCCCGCGCGACGGGGCCGGCCGGGGGGCGCCGACGACCCGCCCGGGTGGCCCGCCGCGTCGCGGACGACGGACGGGGCCGGGGCGCCGTAGCCTCGGGTCCGGGCGCCGCCGGTCACGGCCCGCGCCCGACGGGCGCCGCGGCGCCAGGGCCGGGGAGGTGGGCATGACGGTGCGTGACGACCCGTCGTCGGGCCTCCCGCCGACCCCCCGCCCGGCCGCCGCCATCGGCCCGGCCGCCCCCGCCGACGTCACCGCGGCCCCGTGGTGGCGGCGCGTGCGCTGGCGGCTCGTCCGCACCGTCGTCGTCGTCGTCGCGGGGCTCGTCGTCGCGGGCGTCGTCGTCGCGCAGGTGGCCGTCACCGACCCGGTCGCCGCGCTCCGCCAGGCCGACGCCGGCTGGTTCGTCGTCGTCCTCCTCGGGGCGGTGCTGACCTTCGTCGGGGCGACGACGGCGCTCGTCGCCGTCTCCCCGGTGCGCCTGCGCCCGGCCGCCACGGCCGGCGTCCAGGTGGCGGGCACCTTCGTCAACCTCCTCGGCCCCGCCGGCGTGGGCGGCATGGCGCTCAACGTCCGTCACCTCTACCGCCGCGGGGCGCCCGTCCCGGCGGCGGTGGCCGCGGTCGTCGCCGTCCAGGCCACGTCGGTCCTCGTCACGGTGCTCGTCCTCGTCGGCGCCGCGGTCGCCTCCGACGAGCTGCCCGGCGGCGTGGCGCTGCTGCCCGGCACCGTCACCGTCGTGACGCTGGCCGCCCTCGCGGCCGCCGTCGGCGTCGTGCTCGGCGTGCCCCGCCTGCGCCGGGCGGTCGTGCCGCGGCTGCGGGCGCCGCTCGCCGCGTCGGCCGGCGTGCTGCGGGACCTCGGCCGGCGGCCGGACCGGCTCGTGCGCGCCCTCCTCGGGGCGTCGCTCGTCACCGGCGGCTTCCTCCTGGCGCTCGGCGCCAGCCTCCAGGCCTACGGCGCCTCGCTCCCGCTCATCAGCCTGGCCGTCGTCCTCTTCGCCGGCACGGCCGTCGGGAGCGTCTTCCCCACGCCCGGTGGCGTGGGCGCCGTGGAGGTGGCCATCGCCGGCGGCCTCGTCGCGGTGGGGGTGGCGCCGTCGGCCGCGCTGCTCACGGCCGTGACCTACCGGCTCGTCACCCTCTGGGTGTGGGTGCTGCCGGGCTGGGTGCTCACCCTGCTGCTGCGCCGCGCCGGCCAGCTCTGACGTCGGGCGCCTGCGGCCCGCCCCGCCGTCCGCCGCCGCCCCGACCCTGGACGTCCGCCGTGAGCGGGCCGCGAGTCCGCCCCCGGTCCGGCCGGGGCGGGGGCACCGGGTGGCCGAGGGGGGCGGTGGGCCCCACGATCACTGCATGGCCAGCCCGATGACCTCCGCCCGCGCCCGTGCCGCCGCCGGCGGGCCCACGCTGCCGACGGGCCGGGAGGTCGCCTCGTACGACACCTACGCCGCGGCGCAGGCCGCCGTCGACCACCTGTCGGACGAGCACTTCCCCGTCCAGCACGTGACGATCGTCGGCACCGACCTGCAGATGGTCGAGCGGGTGCTCGGCCGCCTCACGTACGCGCGGACGGCGCTCGCGGGCTTCTTCTCCGGCGCCTGGGTGGGCCTTCTCATCGGTCTCGTGCTGCTGCTCCTGTCGCCGCCGGATGCCGGGGTGGTGAGCATCCTCCCCGCGGTCCTCATCGGTGCGGCGTTCGGCGTCATCTTCAGCATCGCCGGCTACGCCGCCACCCGCGGGCGGCGGGACTTCACGTCCGTCAGCCAGATCGTCGCCTCGCGCTACGCCGTCTACTGCGCGGTCGAGCACGCCGGGCAGGCGCGGGAGGTGCTCGGACGTTCGCCCGAGGCCTCGCGCGGGCTCGACCGGCGTCTCGCCGCCACCGACGCGGCGCCCACGGCGACGCCGCCGGCGCCCGGGGCCCCGGCCGCCCCGCCCGCGGGCCCGCCCACGGGCCCCACGTACAGCGAGATGCTGGCCCGCCGCCGCGAGGAGGAGGCGCGCCGCGAGGACGCCGCCCGCCGCGACGACGACGCCCCGCCCGCGGACGCCCCGGGCACCGACCGCCCCGCCTGAGCAGCCGGCCCCCGCGTCCCGTCCCGTCGTCCCGCACGGCAGCGCCCCCGGTCCACCGGACCGGGGGCGCTGCCGTGCGGGCGTGCGTGCGGGCGACGGCGGGCGGCCGTCGCCCGGCCGCGGGCGTCAGGCCCGCAGCGAGGCCATCCACGCCTCGACGTCGTCGGCGCGGCGGGGGAGGGCCGCGCTGAGGTTCTCGCAGCCGTCCTCGGTGACGAGGACGTCGTCCTCGATGCGCACCCCGATGCCCCGCAGCTCGGCGGGGACGAGCTCGTCGTCGCCCTTGAAGTACAGCCCCGGCTCGATGGTGAAGACCATGCCCGGCTCGAGGACGGCGTCGAGGTACATCTCCCGCCGCGCCTGGGCGCAGTCGTGGACGTCGATGCCGAGGTGGTGCGAGGTGCCGTGCACCATCCAGCGGCGGTGCTGGCCGCCCCGCTCCGACAGGGCCTCCTCGAGGGGGACGGGGATGAGGCCCCAGTCGTGCAGCCGCGCGGCCACGACCTGCATGGCCGCCTCGTGGAGGTCGCGGAAGCGGGAGCCGGGCCGGGCCACGGCGAAGGACGCGTCGGCCGCGTCGAGGACCGCCTCGTAGACCCGGCGCTGCGCCGGGGTGAAGCGCCCGTCGACCGGAAGGGTCCGCGTGATGTCGGCGGTGTAGAGGCTCTCCGCCTCGACGCCCGCGTCGAGGAGCAGGAGGTCGCCGGACCGCACGACGCCGTCGTTGCGGGTCCAGTGCAGCGTGCAGGCGTGCTCGCCGGCGGCCGCGATGGTCTCGTAGCCGGTGCCGCCGCCCTCCTCGCGGGCGCGGGCGCCGAAGGCGCCCTCGACGACCCGCTCGCCGCGGACGTGCCCGACGGCGCGCGGCAGGCTCCGGACGACGTCCTCGAAGCCGTGGACGCTGGCCGCCACGGCGAGGCGCATCTGGGCGACCTCGTGCTCGTCCTTGACGAGGCGCAGCTCGGAGAGCGCGACGACGAGCTCGTCGTCGGCGAGCGCCCCGGCCTCCTCCGTGACCCCGGCCCCGCCGCGCAGCGCGGCCACGCGGGCGGCCAGGGCCGGGTCGGCGTCGGGCACGACGCGCAGCGGCGCCCCGCCCGCGGCGAGGAGGTCGTCGAGCTCCGCGACGTCGCGGCAGACGAGCCCCGTCTCGGCCTCGGCGTCCGCGAGCGACGGCCGGGCGCCGACCCAGAACTCGCCGTAGCGGGAGTCGGCGAAGAACTCCTCGCTCGTGCGGGGGGTGCGCGGGCGGAAGAGGAGGACGGCCTCGTGGCCGGCGTCCTCGGCGTCGGCGCCCGCCCCGCCGTCGCGCGGGTCGAGCACGAGGACGGCGTCCGGCTCGCGCTCGCCGCCGAGGCCGGTGAGGTGGGCGAAGGCGCTGTGGGCGCGGAAGCGGTAGTCGCTGTCGTTGGAGCGGGTCTTGAGGGGCCCCGCGGGCAGGACGAGACGCTCGCCCGGGAAGAGGCGGGACACGGCCGCGCGGCGGGCCGCCGCGTAGGGGGCCACCTCGGCGCGGGCGGGCGGGGCCTCGTCCGCGGGCGCCCAGCCGGACGCCATGAGCTCGCGGAAGGCCGCGCTGGTGGGCCGCTGGCGGTGGCTGCGGGACGCCTGCGCCTCGGCGGCCGTGGTGGCGGCGGGCGCGAGGGCGTCGCCGGGCTCGGCGGGCGTCGTCGCGTCGCCGGGCACGACGTCCGTCCCCGCCGCGGGGCGGTCCGCGACCTCCGCCACGGTCGCGTCGGTGGTGCTCGGGCCGGCGGGAGGCGTCATGCCGCCAGGATGCCACCGGCGGCGGCGGCCGCGGACGTCCGGGGAGCGGGCCGGCCCGGGGGACGGCACGGTGGCCCGATGAGCCCCAGCCGGCCCGTGGGCGCCGCGCCCCCCGCCGCGGTGGTCGAGCACCTGCGCCGCCAGGCGGCCACGTGCCGGTCCCTCGGCGCGGGCTTCACGGCCGCCCTCTGCGACGCCGCGGCCGACGACGTGGCGCGCGGCGGCCCGGTCGCCGACGTCCTGCGCACGGCGCCCGGGGAGGACCTGCGGGACCCCGGGCCCTCCGCCCTCGGGCTGCGGCTCGTGGGGGCGCTGCACCGCCTCGTCCTCGTGGGCGCGGCGCCGCGGCTGGCGGCGTGCTACCCGGGCGACCGCGGCGACCCCTCGCGGGCCGGGCCCGACGGCGACCCGGCCGCGGCCGCCGCGCTGCTGCCCGCCGTCGTGGCGGCGTCGGCCGCCCGGCTGCGGGCCGACCTCGGTCCCGCCCCGCAGACCAACGAGGTCGCCCGCGGGGCGGCGCTGTGGGGCGCCGTCCTGCGGCTCGTCGCCGAGGGCGCCGCCGCGGGGACGACGGACGGCGCGGGCGGGCCGGTGCGGGTACGGCTCGTGGACGTCGGGTCGTCCGCCGGCCTGCTCCTGCGGCCCGACGGCGTGCGCATGACGGCCGACGACGGCGGCGCCACGGGCCCGGCCGACGCGCCGGTGCGGCTCGAGGGCGCCTGGGACGTCTCCCCGTGGTCCCCGGCGCTCGTCGCCCCCGCGGGCCGCGGCGGGCCCGCTGCCCGGGTGCCCGCCGCCGCGACGGCCGCTCCGGGGCCCGCGCCGGACGTGCGGGTCGTGTCCCGCGAGGGCGCGGACGTCGCCCCGCTCGACCCCACCGACCCGGAGCACGCGCGCCGGCTGCTGTCCTTCGTGTGGCCCGAGCAGCGGGACCGGGCGGCGCGCCTGGAGGGCGCGCTCGCGGCGGCGCGGGCGCAGCCCGTCGAGGTGCGGCGCGCAGGGGCCGCGGAGGTGGCCCGCGGGCTGCGGCTCGTGCCGGGGGAGGTCGTCGTCGTGCAGCAGTCGGTCGTCCGCCAGTACGTGCCCGCGGCCGAGCGGGCCGCGGCGGAGGCGGCGCTCGACGCGCTGGGGGCGACCGCGACGCCGTCGGCCCCGCTGTGGCGCCTCGCGCTGGAGCCGCACCGGCGCCGGGCCGGCGGGACGGTGCGCTACCTCGTCGAGGCGCGGGCGCACGGCGCGCCACGCCCGGGGGCGGCGGGGGCCGCCGGGTCCGCCGGGTTCGCCGGGTCCCCGGGAGCACGGCTGCGGCTGCTCGGCGAGGCGGCCCCGCACGGCGTGCCCGTCCGGTGGTGGGCCCGCACGCCGCCCGGGTGGGTGGCCGCCGACCCCTGACGGCGCGGCGGCCGGGGGCGCGGCCGGCGCGGTCGGGGAGGGCGTCGCCGCGGGCCTACCCTGGCCCCGTGGTGGTGGCGGACCTGCACGCGCACTCCAGCGCGTCGGACGGCACCGAGACGCCGGGGCGCCTCGTCGCGTCCGCGGCCCGGGCGGGGCTCGACGTCGTCGCCCTCACCGACCACGACACGACGAGCGGGTGGGACGAGGCCGTCGCCGCCTCGGCCGCCACGGGCGTGGCCCTCGTCCGCGGCGTCGAGATCTCCTGCCACCACCGCGGGACGAGCGTCCACCTCCTGTCCTACCTCCACGACCCCGCGGCGCCCGGGCTCCTCGCCGAGACGGAGCGCTCGCGCGCCAGCCGGCTCGCCCGGGCGGAGCTCATGGTCGAGCGCATCGGCGCCGACCTGCCGCTCACGTGGGACGACGTCCTCGCGCAGGTGGACGGCGACGCCACCGTCGGGCGCCCCCACCTCGCCGACGCGCTCGTGGCCAAGGGCCTCGTGCGCGACCGTGGCCACGCCTTCGCGACCGTGCTGTCGACGCGCTCGCCGTACTTCGTCGGCCACCACGCGCCGGACGCCGTCGAGGCCGTGCGCCTCGTGCGGGCCGCCGGCGGGGTGCCCGTCTTCGCGCACCCCCGCGCGGTCCTGCGCGGGCGGGTCGTCGGCGACGACGTCGTCGAGGAGCTCGCGGCCGCGGGCCTCGCGGGCCTCGAGGCCCACCACCGCGACCACACGCCGGAGGCGACGGCGGCGCTCGTCGACCTCGCCGGTGCCCTGGGCCTCCTCGTCACGGGCTCCAGCGACTACCACGGGACCGGCAAGGTCAACCGGCTCGGCGAGCACACCACCGACCCCGGCGTGCTCGAGGCCGTCGAGGCGCAGGGCCTGCTCGACGTCGTCCGGCCCTGACGGGACCGGCCGCGCCCGTCCCGGGGGAGGGGCGGGGTCAGCCGGCCAGGCGCTCGCGGGCCGCGCGCAGCTCGGGCGGCTCGCGCAGCGCCGGCACGAGCAGCGCGACGCCCGCCACGCCGCCCCGGAGCACCTGGAGCGCCGTCGTCGCGGCGGGAGACGCCAGCGGGGGGCGCCGGAGGCCGTACATCCGCAGGGCCCAGCGGGGCAGCGTCGCCACGGCCGTGGCCCCGAGCGTCGCCCACAGGGGGCGCGCCGGCGTCGCCAGCGCCACCACCGGGGGCAGCGGCGGCACGACGACGCGGGCCACGGCGTCCCGGGCGGCGGGCGTGACCCGCAGCGAGGGCCGGTAGCCCGCCAGGACGTCGGCCAGGTCGGCCGTCGACGTCGGGGCGAGGCCGCGGGAGACGCCGACGAGGCGGGCGGCGGCGACCTGCTCCGCGACGTAGCGGTCGGCGTCCGCGGCGTCGAGCACGCCGGCGCGGCGGCCCAGCGCGACGACGCTGTCGACGAGGCAGCAGTGCACCCACAGCAGCAGCGCGTCGTCGCCCGCCGCGTACGGCTCGCCCGTCTCGGGGTCGCTGCCCCGCACGGTGCGGTGGACGCGCCGGACCCGGTCGCCGAGGGCACGGGCCTCGGCGGTCGTGCCGTAGGTCGTCGCGGTGACGAAGGCCGCCGTGGTCGTGAGACGGCCCCACGGGTCGGCGCGGAAGCGGGAGTGCTGGTCGACGCCGGCCATGGCCAGGGGGTGCAGGGCCTGCAGCACGAGGGCGCGGAGCCCGGCGACGGCGAGCAGCGGGTCGGCGTGCAGGCGCCAGGTGACCGACGAGGGCCCGTAGAGACCGGGGTCGCCGGCGCCGCCGGAGGGGGCGCTCACGGCTGCGCCGCGGTACGGGGGGTGCGGGGGGTCCGGCCGCTGGCCGGACGGCTCACGAGGCGGCCAGCGCGAGCTCGAACCACACGCACTTGCCGGGCCGGCGGCCCGCGGGGCGGGTGGTGGAGCGGCGGGAGCCCCAGGCGGTGGAGAGCATCTCGACGAGCTGGAGCCCGCGACCGCCGACGTCGTCGACGTCGGGCTCCTGCGGGGCGACGGGGACGTCGCTGCCGTCGTCCACCTCGACGCGGAAGACGCCGTCGTCGACGCCGGCGTGGACCTGCACGGGCGGCTCGCCGTGGCGGACGGCGTTGGTGACGAGCTCGGAGAAGAGGAGCAGGACGGTGTCGGCGCTGTCCTCGTCGACCCGCCAGGCCACGAGCCGCTCACCGAGCAGGCGGCGGGCCCGCGGCACCTCGGCCGGGTCGGCCTCGAGCTCGGCGATCAGGTGCACGTCGCGATTGTGCACCACGTCGCCCGCGTGCCGGGCGACGGGACGGCGGGGGACGCCCGGCGGCCGGGGAGGGCCGCCGGGCGCACCCGTCAGCCCTCGGCGCCCGCGGCCTGGCCGGGGGCCTGGGTGGTGCCCTGCGCGGCGCCCGCGGCGTCGCCCGAGCGGCCCCGACCGCCCCGGCCGCCCCGGCGGCGACGGGGCCGGCGGGCGGCGTCGCCCGCCTCGCCCGTGGCACCGGCGTCCGCCGCGTCGGCGGTGCCGGCGGGGTCGCCGGACGCGGTGGCCCGCGCCGCGGCGCCGTCCTCGCCGGTGGCCGCGCCGCCGCGGGTGCGGCGGCGGGGACGGCGTCGCGCGCCGTCGCCCTCGCCCTGCTCGGCGGGTGCGCCCGCCGGACGCCCGCCGTCGCGGCCGCCCTCGCCGCGCCCGCCGTCACGGCCGCGGCCGCCGGAGCGCCCGCCGCCCTGCCGGTCGCCCCGGTCGCCGTCGCGCCCCCGCGGGCCGCGCCCGGTCTCGCCGAGGTCCTCGAGCACCTCGGCGTCGAGGCCGGCGCGGGTGCGCCGGCTGCGGGGGAGCCGGCCGGTCGTCCCCTCGGGGATGCCGAGGTCGGAGTAGAGGTGCGGCGACGTGGAGTACGTCTCGACGGCCTCGGGGTGGCCGAGGCCCAGGGTCTTGTCGATGAGGCCCCAGCGGGGGACGTCGTCCCAGTCGACGAAGGTGACGGCGGTGCCCTTCTGGCCCGCGCGGCCCGTGCGGCCGATGCGGTGGACGTACGTCTTGTCGTCCTCGGGGCACTGGTAGTTGACGACGTGGGTGACGTCCGTGACGTCGATGCCGCGGGCCGCGACGTCCGTGGCCACGAGGATGTCGACCTTGCCGCTGCGGAAGGCGCGCAGCGCCTGCTCGCGCGCGCCCTGGCCGAGATCGCCGTGCAGCGCGCCGGCGGCGAAGCCGCGCTCGACGAGGTCGTCGGCCACCTTGGCGGCGGTGCGCTTGGTCCGGGTGAAGACGATCGTCAGCCCGCGGCCCTCGGCCTGGAGGAGGCGCGCGAGGACCTCCACCTTGTCCATCGCGTGGGCGCGGTAGACGACCTGTCGGATGGCCTTGACGACGGCGCCGGCGTCGTCGGGCTCGCTGGCCCGGATGTGCGTCGGCTGCGTCATGTAGCGCCGCGCGAGCGCCACGACCGGGCCGGGCATGGTCGCGGAGAAGAGCATGGTCTGGCGGCCGGCCGGCGTCATGGCGAGGAGCTTCTCGACGTCGGGCAGGAAGCCCAGGTCGAGCATCTCGTCCGCCTCGTCGAGGACGACCGTGCGGGCGTGGCCCAGGCGGAGCTTGCCCTGGGACGCCAGGTCGAGCAGGCGGCCCGGGGTGCCGACGACGACCTCGACGCCCTTCTCCAGCGCCTCGACCTGCGGCTCGTAGGCGCGGCCGCCGTAGATGGTGAGCACGCGGACCGAGCGGAGCGCGGCGGCGGCCGTGAGGTCCCCGGAGACCTGGACGGCGAGCTCGCGCGTCGGGACGACGACGAGGGCCTGCGGGGCGCCCGGCTCGAGGAGGTCGTCGAAGCCCTCCTCGCCCGGTCCGACGGCGCGCTGGACGGCGGGGATGCCGAATCCCAGCGTCTTGCCGGTGCCGGTCTTGGCCTGGCCGATGATGTCGTGGCCGGACAGGGCCACGGGCAGCGTCATCGCCTGGATGGGGAAGGGGCGCTCGATGCCCTTGGCGAGCAGCGCGTCGGCGATGGCCTGCTGCACGCCGTGCTCGACGAAGGTCGGCACGAGGGCGGGGACCTCGTCGGGAGCGGGGGCGTCGAGCGTCTCGACGGCGACGTCGGCGAGGTCGGCGGTGCCGGCGCCGTCGGAGGGCTCGGCGGAGGCGGTGGTGTCGGTCGTCATGGGGGTCGAGGGCCTTCGGGTCGTCGGGCGGGGCCGCACGCGGGCCGGGCGCTGCCAGGGCGCTCCGCACCACACGGGCCTCACGCGCCGGGGGTGGCGGCCGATCGCTCTCGACGACCGGGCGTAGGCGTGGTCCGCCACAGGGTAGCGGCCCGGCCCGGCCCGGGACGCGACGAGGCCGCCGCCCCCGTGGGGGCGACGGCCTCGGCGGTGGTGCGGGTGGTCAGCGGCCGACGGCCTTCCGGCCGCTGACGCCACCGACGATCGCGACGCCGATGACGGCGAGCACGACCTGGATGATGAGCTGCACGAACGAGAAGCCGTTCGTGTCGACGATCGCGCCCGCGATGGCCGTGCCGATGAAGGCCGCCACGATCCCGATGAGGATCGTGAGCACGATGCTGATGTTCTGCTTGCCCGGCAGCACGAGGCGCGCCAGGGCCCCGATGACGAGGCCGACCACGATCGCGCTGATGATTCCGCCGACAGTCATGACAGTGCCTCTCTGTAGGTGGGGCGACGACCGATGCCCGACCCTGCGGGTCGTCGGTCACGCCCGGTGACGCGGAGACGGTGGCAGACCCGCGCACCTCCCGCATCTCGGGACGGAGGGCACGACCGACGGCTGCTCCGGACGGACGGTCAGGCGGAGCCGAAGCCCACCCGTCGCGCCGTCTCGCCGGCGACCTCGACGTAGCCGAGGACGCCCGCGGGGACGAGGACGCGGCGGCCCTTCTCGTCGACGAGCTGGAGGGCGGCGCCGTCGTTGACGGCGGCCTCGACGAGGCGGGCGACCTCGTCCGGCTCCTGGTCGGACTCCAGGACGATCTCTCGGGCGACGTTCTGGACGCCGATGCGGATCTCCACGGCTGCTCTCCTCTGGTGTCTCGCGGTGCTCGGGGCCGGCGGGGCGCCGGTCGCCGGGACGGGCAGGGCCCGTGGCGGGGAACGCCGACGCGCCCGAACCTAGTCCGGCGTCCCCGACGTCGGCCCGCCCGGCCCGTCGGTGCCGTGCCCGTCCGCCCGCCCGGCGGGGCGGTCCGCGGGCCGGTCCACGCGGGGCAGGCCCCGCAGGCCCCGCCACACCAGCGAGGTGATGAGGGCCGCGGCCTCCTCGCGCGGGACCTCGCGGCCCCCCGCCACCCACGAGCGGGCGGCGACCTGGGCGCTGCCCGCCAGCGCCACCGCGAGGACGCGGGCGCCCGCCACCGGCAGGGCGGTGTCGGCGACGACGGCGTCGGTGACGGCGGCCGCGCAGGCCGCCTCGAGGGCGGCGAGCCGCGCGCGGACCGCGGCGTCGCTCGTGAGGTCGGACTCGAAGACGAGCCGGGCGCCGAGGTCCTCGTCGACGAAGGCGAAGTACGCGTCGACCGTCTGCGCCACGCGGAGGCGGTTGTCGGCGACGCCGTCGGGCGGCGGCGCGAGCGCGGCGCGGACGGCGGCCTCGAGGTCGGCGCACGAGCGCTCCACGACGGCGAGGTAGAGGTCCCGCTTGCCGGGGAAGTGGCGGTAGAGCACCGGCTTCGTGATGCCGGCCCGCTGGGCGATCGCGTCCATGCCGGTGCCGTGGTAGCCGGCCCGCGCGAAGAGCCGCTGCGCGGCCGCGAGGAGCTGGGCGCGCCGGTCGGCCCGCCCCAGCCGCGCGGGCGCCGCCGGGCGCGCGTCGTCGCCGTCGGCGGGGACCTCGGGCCCCGCGGGCGCGGGGGGCGTGACGTCGGGGACGTCCTCGGGCGCGGGGCGCCGCCTGCCGCTCACCCGCGCACCTCCGCCGCTCGCCGTCCCGGGCCGTCGTGGGCCCCGCGGTGCGCCGCCGGGCCGCCGGGCCGCCGGCGGCGCGCCGTGGACGGGCGCGGCCCCGGCGGGCGGCGGCGTCGATCGTAGGCTCGGGACCGTGGTGAGCCGTCGGGTCGTCCGTCGCCGCCGCCAGGTCCTGGCCGGCGGCCTGCTGCTCGTGGCCGCCGTCAGCACCGCCGCCGCGGTCTCCCGCGAGGACGCGGCGCCCGCCCCGCAGGCCCCGGCGGCCGCCCCCGTCCCGCCGTCGCCGTCGGCCACGGCCGCCCGCTCGCCCGCGACCACGGCGGCCTCGGCGCCGGACCCGGTGGACGCCGACCCGGACCGGGCCGCCGGGGTGCTCGAGCGGCGGGTGCCGGACGCGGGCACGGGGCGCCGCGTCACCGTCCCCGGGACGTCGGCCGCGGCCCCCGCGGCCGAGGGGGCGCGGGTCGTGCAGACCCGCGTCCAGGTGGAGGAGGGGCTGCCCGCCGACCACGAGGCCGTCGCCGGGACCGTCATGGCCGCGCTGCAGGACGAGCGGGGGTGGGCGCCCGACGGCTGGGCCTTCGCCCGGACCGACGACGCCGAGGGGTCGCCCGCGCCGGACCTCACCGTCGTCGTCGCCGGCCCCGACCTCACCGACGACCTGTGCGCCCCGCTGCGCACCCGCGGACGGCTGTCGTGCGCCGTCGGGGACGTCGCCGTCCTCACCTGGTACCGGTGGGTCGAGGGCGCCGAGGCCTACGGCGAGGACCGCGCCGGCTACCGGCAGTACCTCGTCTCGCACGAGGTCGGCCACACGCTCGGGCACGGCCACGTCGGCTGCCCGGGCGAGGGCGAGCCCGCGCCGGTCATGCTCCAGCAGACCAAGGGCCTGCAGGGCTGCGCCGCCAACCCCTGGCCGCACCCGTGAGCGCGCCCGCCCCGGGCGCCGGGGGCCTGCCGCCGCTCGTCGCGCCCGTCGCCGCGCTGACGCCCGCCCAGCGGCGGCGCGCCGTGCGCCACCTCGTCCTGCCCGGCCTCGGCGAGGAGGGGCAGCGGCGCCTCGCGGGGGCCCGCGTGCTCGTCGTCGGCGCGGGCGGGCTCGGCTCCCCGGTGCTCGGCTACCTCGCGGCGGCGGGCGTCGGCCGCCTCGGCGTCGTCGACGACGACGTCGTCGCCGTCTCCAACCTGCAGCGCCAGCTCCTGCACGGCACGGCCGACGTCGGGGAGCCCAAGACCGCCAGCGCCGCCCGGGCGCTCGCGGCCCTCGACCCGGGCGTGGAGGTCGTGGCGCACGCCGAGCGCCTGGCGGACCCCGACCGGGTGCTCGAGCTCGTGCGCGGCTACGACCTCGTCGTCGACGGCGCCGACAACTTCCCCACCCGCTACCTCGTCGCCGACGCCTGCGAGGCCGCCGGCGTCCCGGAGGTGTGGGGGTCGGTCCTGCGCTGGGACGGCCAGGTGAGCGTCTTCTGGCCGGGGCGGGGCCCGGGCTACCGCGACCTCTTCCCCGCGCCGCCCCCCGAGGGGTCGGTCGCGTCCTGCGCGGAGGCCGGCGTCCTCGGGGCGGTGTGCGGGCTCGTCGGGTCGGTCATGGCCACCGAGGTCGTCAAGGTCCTCACCGGGGCCGGGCGCCCCCTCGTCGGGCGCGTCGCCGTCCTCGACGGCCTCGCCATGACCTGGCGCGAGGTGCCCGTCCGCGCGGGAGGACGGGCCGCCGCGCGCCCCGCCGGGGGCGGGGAGGAGGCGTCGCCGTCGTCCGCGTCGCCGGGGGCCCCCCGCGGCGACCACGGCCAGGTCGTGCCGGCCGCGCGGCCCCCCGTCGAGGAGGTCGGGCCCGAGGAGCTGGACGACCTCGTGGCCGCCGGGACCGCCGTCGTCGACGTGCGCGGCCGCGCCGAGCGCGCGGCGGCGCCCGTGCCGGGCGGGCTGGGCGTCGACCTCCACGAGATGCTCGCGGCCCCGGGGCGGCAGCCGGGCGCGCTCGCGCCGGGCGGCACCCTCGCCGGGCTGGACCGCGACGCCCCCGTCGTCGTCTGCTGCGCCACCGGCGTGCGCTCGCTGCTCGTCGCGGAGCAGCTGCAGGACAGCGGTTTCCGTCACGTCCGCCACCTGCGGGGCGGCGTCGTCGCCTGGCTGGAGCAGGGGTGAGCCCCCGGCCCGGCGGGCGCCGCGCCTCCGCGTGGGAGGACGCCGTCCTCGCCGTGGTGGCGCAGGTGCCGCCCGGGCGGGTCCTCACGTACGGCGACGTGGCCGAGCTGCTCGGCCACGGCTCGGCGCGCGGCGTCGGGCAGTCGATGGCCCACGCCGGCGACGAGGTCTGCTGGTGGCGGGTCGTGCGGGCCGACGGCGGCCTCCACGAGCCGCTGCGCGCCCGTGCGGCCGTCGAGCACGGCCGGGAGGGGACGCCCCGTCGCCCCGACGGCCGGGTGGACCTCGGCCGCGCCCGGTGGGACGCCGCGGGGCTCGACCTGCCGTCCGCGCCGCCCGGGTGAGGCCGAGGCCCCGCTGTCGGGGGCCCGTGCTTGGGTGATCGCGTGGTGGTCGGGGGGACGTCGCGGGCGAGGACGGGCACGTCGGGGGACGCACCGGGGGCGGCGCGGCCCGGGCCGTCGCTGCGCCTCGTGCGCCGCCCCCGCCGGGTGGTGCGGCCGCCCCTGCTCGACCCGGTGCAGGCGGAGGTCGCCGGCGCCCCGCCCGGGTCCGGGTCCCTCGTCCTCCTCGGGGCGCCCGGCACGGGCCGGACGACGACGCTCGTCGAGACCGTGGCCCGGCGCGCCGCGGCCGGGGAGGACCCGGGCCGGCTCCTGCTCCTCGCGCCGGGACGCGTGGCCGCGGCCGCCCTCCGCGACCGGGTGGGGGACCGGCTCGCCCGCACGTCGGTGGAGCCGGCGGCCCGCAGCTGGCACGCCTACGCCTTCTCGCTGCTGCGCCGGACGGCGCTCGAGCACGACGAGCCGGCGCCCCGGCTGGTGTCCGGCCCCGAGCAGGACCGGGCCATCGCCGAGCTGCTCGCCGGGCACGCGCGCGGCGAGGGCCGCCGGCCGGCCTGGCCGGCGTCGGTGCGCCCGGCCCTGGGGCCGCGCGGCACGGGCCTGCGCGGCCTGCGGGACGAGCTGCGCGACCTCGTCATGCGCTGCCTCGAGCGCGGCGTGACGGCCGAGGAGCTGGCGGACCGCGGGCACGAGGTGGGGCGGCCGGAGTGGGTCGCCGCCGCGTCCGTGCTCTCGGAGTACGAGGAGGTCGCCGCGCTGCGCGACGGCGCGGCGCACGACCCGTCGGCGCTCGTCGACGCGGCGGCCCGGCTCCTCGAGGACGACGAGGAGCTGGCCGCCCGCGAGCGCTCGCGCTGGGCGCTGGTCGGGGTGGACGACGCCCACGAGGCGGGGGCCGCCGTCGGGCGGCTGCTCGACGCCCTCGCGCCCGGGGACGGCGGGCCGGACCTCGTCGTCACCGGCGACCCCGACGCGACGACGCAGTCCTTCCGCGGCGCCGACCCGCTCGTGCTGGCGGGGCTGGCCCGCCGCTCGCGCGTCCTCGTCCTCGGCGTCCGGCACCGCGCGGGCGGCGCCGTCGCGGACGCCGTGCGCCGGGTCGCCGAGGGCGTCCCCAGCGCCGGGCTCGTCGAGCAGCGCCGGGCGGCGGACCCGCCGGCGCGCGCGGTCGACGAGCCCGTGGAGGGCGAGCCGGAGGACGGCGAGCCGGAGGACGACGCGGGCGCGGGCGGGACCTGCGTCGAGCGGGCCGTCCTGCGCTCGGCCGCCGCGGAGGGCGCCTACGTCGCCGGTCTCCTCCGGGAGGCGCACCTGCGGCGCGGCGTGCCGTGGGAGGAGATGGCCGTCGTCGTCCGCAGCGCGGGCCGCACGGCGCCGCTGCGGCGGGCGCTGCAGGCCGCCGGCGTGCCCACCGCGGACGTCGGCGGGGACCTGCCGGTGCGCGACGAGCCGGCCGTGCGCCCGCTGCTGCTGGCGCTCGCGGTGGCGCTCGACCTGCGCGACGGCGTCGCCGGCAGCCCGGACGGCGAGGCGGCCGTGGCGCTGCTCACCTCCGGCGTCGGCGGTGCCGACGCCGTGCACCTGCGGCGGCTGCGCCGGCGCCTGCGGGCCGCCGAGCGCGCGGCGGGCGGCGCCCGGGGCAGCGACGAGCTGCTCGTCGCGCTCGTGGCCGACGGGCTCGCCGGCGGGGGCGCAGCGGGCCGGGACGGGACGCCGGCGTCGGCCGAGGACCCGGCCGACGGTGCCGGCGACCCGGTCGTCGCCGCCGTCCTCGCCGAGGGCTCGGCGGACGTCGCGCCCGGCCGCCGCGTCCGCCGGGTGCTGCGGGCGGCCCTCGGGGCCGCGACCCCCGCGCCGGACGGGCCCGGCGCGCCCGTCGTCGGGTCCGCCGCCGGCGACCCGGGCGACGCCGAGGAGGTGCTCTGGGCGCTGTGGCGCGCCACCGGCCTCGCGGCGCGCTGGCAGGAGCAGGCGCTCGCCGGGGGGCCGGCGGGGCGCCGCGCGGACTCCGACCTCGACGCCGTCGTCGCCCTCTTCGAGGCGGTCGCCCGCTTCGCCGACGCGGCCGTCCGCCGCGGCCCCCGGGCGCTGCTCGAGCAGCTGGCCGGCCAGGAGCTGCGCGCCGACAGCCTCGCCGAGCGGGCCGCCCCCGGCGGGCGGGTCGAGCTCCTCACCCCGCAGGCCGCGGCCGGCCGGGAGTGGCGCACCGTCGTCGTCGCCGGCCTGCAGGACGGCGTCTGGCCCGACACCCGCGTCCGCGACGGGCTGCTGGGGACGTCCGCGCTCGTCGACCTCCTCGCCGGGCGGGGCGACGGGACGGGGCGGGGGCCGGGGGCCCGCGCCGAGGTCGTCGCCGACGAGCGCCGGCTGCTGCACGTCGCCGTCTCCCGGGCCCGCGAGCGCCTCGTCGCCACCGCCGTCGCCGACGGCGAGCAGCGGCCGTCGCCCTTCCTCGACCTCGTCGCGCCGCCGCCCCCGCCGGCCGAGGGGGCGGACCCCGACGAGGAGGTGCTCACGCCCGTCCCGCGCCGCCTCGCGCTGCCGGCCCTCGTCGCGGAGATGCGCCAGGTGCTCGTGACGCCGGACGGCGGCCGGGACGGCAGCGGCCGCCCGGTCGACGCCGACCGCCGGGCCGCGGCGGCCGCGGGCCTCGCTCGGCTGGCCGCGGCAGGCGTGCCCGGGGCCGACCCCGACGACTGGTACGGCCTCGCGCCGCTCAGCGACGACGGCCCGCTGCACCCCGGCGACGAGCCGGTGCCCGTCTCGCCGTCGAAGGTGGAGCAGTTCGGCCGCTGCCGGCTGCGCTGGCTCCTCGAGGCCTCCGGCGCGGTGGCGCACGAGGCGTCCGGGGCGTCGGTGGGCACGCTCGTCCACGACATCGCCGCCCAGCACCCCACGGCGGACCGCGCGACGCTCCGGGCCGAGCTCGACCGTCGCTGGCACGAGCTCGGGCTGCCCGACGCGTGGCCGGCGCAGCGGGAGCGGCGCCGGGCCGAGGCGATGCTCGACCTGCTCGCCCCCTACCTCGCCGGCTCCGGCGGGCGCACGCTCGTCGGCACCGAGGTCGACGTGCGCGTCGAGGTGGGGCGTGCGCTGCTCACGGGGCGCGTGGACCGGCTCGAGCGCGACGGGGAGGGGCGCCTCGTCGTCGTCGACCTCAAGACGGGCTCGTCCGCGAGGAAGGACGAGCTCCCGCGGCACCCGCAGCTCGGCGCCTACCAGGCCGCCGTCGAGGCCGGTGCCTTCGCGGCGTCGGCCGGCGGCGGCGCGCGCAGCGGTGGGGCGCTGCTCGTCAACGTCAAGCCGCCGCGGGCCGCGGCGTCCCTGCAGCCGCAGGCGCCGCTCGAGGCCGACCCGGAGCCCACGTGGGCGGCCGACCTCCTCTCGGCCACGGCCGAGGGCATGGCGGGCGCCGCCTTCCCCGCCCGTGACCACGACCAGTGCCGCACGTGCCCCGTGCGGACGTCGTGCCCGGTGCGGGTCGAGGGCCGGCAGGTGGGCGCGTGAGCCCGCGGCGGCCGCCCGCGGGCGGTGGCGGCGAGGAGCAGCTGGCCTTCGAGCTGCCGGGCGGGACGCCGGCCGGCGACGAGGGGCGGCCGGCGGTGGACGCCGACGCCGTCGCGGACCTGCTGCGCCGGCACCGGCCCACGGCCGAGCAGCGGGGCGTCGTCGAGGCGGGCCTCGAGCCGCTCCTCGTCGTCGCGGGCGCGGGCTCGGGCAAGACCGAGACGATGGCCGCGCGGGTCGTCCAGCTCGTCGTCACCGGGCAGGTGGCCCCCGACCGGGTGCTCGGCCTGACCTTCACGCGCAAGGCCGCGGGCGAGCTCGCAGAGCGGGTCCGCGTGCGGCTGCGCGCGCTGCGCGCCGCCCTCGACGAGGGCCGGGGGCCGGCCGGGCTCGTCGTCCCGGAGGGCGAGCCCGTCGTCGCCACCTACCACTCCTACGCCGCCGGGGTGCTGGCCGAGCACGGGCTGCGGGTCGGCGTCGAGCCGGGCGCCCGGGTGCTCGGCGAGGCCGCGGCGTGGCAGCTGGCCGCCGAGGTCGTCGAGGGCTGGACCGAGGGGCTGCCCGGCGTCGACAGCGCCGTGTCGACGGTGGTCGCCGCCGTCGTCGCGCTCGGCGGCGAGTGCGCCGAGCACCTCGTCGGGCCCGACGAGCTCGAGGCCTCCCTCGGCGCGGTCCTCGACCGCGTCGGACGGCTGCCGAAGGACGACGCCGGGGGCGAGCCGCCTCGGCCGCTGCCGGCGTCCACGGCCAAGCTGCTGGCCCCGCTGCGGTCGCGGCGTGCGCTCGTCCCGCTCCTGCGGGCGTACGCGGCGCGCAAGGCCGCCGCCGAGGTGCTCGACTTCGGCGACCAGGTCCGCCTCGCCGCGCTCGCCGCGACGCGGGCGCCCGCGGTCGGCGCCACGGAGCGCGACCGGTACGACGTCGTCCTCCTCGACGAGTACCAGGACACGAGCCACGCCCAGCTCGAGCTGCTCCGGGCGCTCTTCGGCGGCGGGCACCCCGTGACGGCCGTGGGGGACCCGCACCAGTCGATCTACGGCTTCCGCGGCGCGAGCGCCGGCACGCTGGCGCGCTTCCCCGGCCAGTTCCCGCGCGCCGACGGGACGCCCGCCCGGGTCCTGCACCTGTCGACGAGCTGGCGCAACGACGAGCAGGTCCTCGTCGCGGCCAACGCCGTCTCCGCGCCGCTGCGCGAGGGCCCGGCCGGCGGCGGGGACCTCGTGCCGCCCCTGGGCCCGAGCCCGCGCGCCGGGCGGGGAGAGCTGCGCGTGTCCTGGTACGGGACGTCGGCGGAGGAGGCGGCGGCCCTCGCGGGCGCCGTCGCCGCCGCGTGGACGGCGCCCGGCGAGCGCCCCACCGCGGCCGTGCTGTGCCGCCGCCGCGCGCAGGTGCCGCTCGTCGAGGAGGCCCTGCGCGCCGCCGGGCTGCCCGTCGAGGTCGTCGGCATGGGCGGCCTGCTCGAGCGGCCCGAGGTGCTCGACGTCCTCGCCGTCCTCCACGCCGTCCACGACCCCGGGCGCGGCGACGTCCTCGCGCGCCTGCTGACGGGGCCGCGCTGGCACCTCGGCCCGCGCGACCTGCGCGCCCTCGGGCGGGAGGCGCGCCGCCTGGGCCGCGAGGCGGTCGGCGGGCCCGCCGCCGGCGCCGCCGGCGCCACCGGCGACGGCGCGGCGCCCGAGGCGGACGACGTCGTCGCGGAGGCCGTCGCGGCCGGCGACGTGGCCGCGGCGGAGCGGCCGGAGCCCGCCGAGTCCGCCGGCCTCGTCGAGGTGCTCGAGGCCCTCGCGGGGGACCGGCCGGACGGACGGCCGCACCGGGGGCTGTCGGCCGCCGCCCACGCGCGGCTCGTCCGGCTGGGGCGCGAGCTCGCCGCGCTGCGGGCCCGCAGCAGCCAGCCGCTGCCCGACCTCGTGGCCGACGTCGTCCGCACCACCCACCTCGAGGTGGAGCTGGCCGCGGCGCCCGGGGCGTCGCCGTCCGGGGCGGCCGCCCAGCTCGACGCCCTCGTCGAGGTGGCCGCGGGCTTCGCGGGCGCGGCCGGGGCGCCGGACGGCCGGACGCCGCTCGGGGGCTTCCTCGCCTGGGTCGAGGCGGCCGCGGTGCGCGAGCGGGGGCTCGACCAGGCCGACGAGGAGGAGCCGCGCGGCGAGCCGGAGGAGGTGGAGGCCAGCCGCACCGCCGTCCAGGTGCTCACCGTCCACGCGGCCAAGGGCCTCGAGTGGGACGTCGTCGCCGTGCCGGGGATGGGGGAGGGCGCCTTCCCGGGCGGGGCGGGCCGCTCGGCCACGGACACCGCGAGCGGCTGGCTCACCGGCCTCGACGCCCTGCCGTACCCGCTGCGCGGCGACGCGGCGTCCCTGCCGGTCTGGCACGAGCCGTCGGCCGGGAGCCTCGCGGGGCTGACCGCGGCCACGGCCCGGTTCAAGGAGGAGTGCGGGGCCTCCGTCGTGGGCGAGGAGCGGCGGCTCGGCTACGTCGCCGTCACCCGGGCCCGGCACCTGCTGCTGCTGTCCGGGGCCACGTGGACGCCCGGGCGCAGCACGCCGGTGCGGCCGTCCCGCTTCCTCCTCGAGGTGGCCGACGCCGCGGGGGAGCGCGAGGCCGTCGAGGTCGCGGTCGCCGCGGCGGGGGAGGCGGCGGAGCCGCCGGAGCCCGCCACCGCCCCGTGGCCCGACCCGTCGGGCCCGCCGGCACCGCTGCGGGAGGCCGCCGCCGCCGTCCGCGAGGCCCGTGCGGCCCTCGCGGCCGCGGGGCCGGCCGACGCCGCGGCGGGCGGGGAGTGGGCCGAGGACGTCGAGCTGCTGCTCGCCGAGCGGGCCGCGGCGCGGCGCACGACCGCCGAGGTCGAGCTGCCGCCGCACCTGTCGGCGTCCCGTGTGGTCCAGCTGGCCCGCGACCCGGCGTCGCTCGCGCTGGCGGTCCGGCGTCCCGTGCCGCAGCCGCCCGCCCGGGCGGCGCGGCGGGGCACGGCCTTCCACGCGTGGCTCGAGCGGCGGTGGGGCGCCGCCGCGCTCGTCGAGCTCGAGGACCTTCCCGGCGCGCAGGACGCCGGCGCGGCCCCGGACGAGGAGCTGCCGCGGCTGCAGGCCGCCTTCGAGGCCTCGGAGTGGGCCTCGCGGGTGCCCGAGCGGGTCGAGGTCCCCGTCGAGACGCCCGTCGACGGCACCGTGCTGCGGGGCCGCGTGGACGCCGTCTTCCGCACGCCCGACGGCGGGTGGGAGGTCGTCGACTGGAAGACCGGCCGCGTGCCGACGGCGGACGACGCGGCGGCCGCGGCGGCGCAGCTCGCCGTCTACCGGCTCGCGTGGGCCCGCCTGCAGGACGTCCCGCTCGAGCGGGTCTCGGCGGCCTTCTTCTACGCGGCGTCGGGGCGGACGGTGCGCCCCCTCGCCGGCCTCGACGAGACGGCGCTGCTCGCGGTCCTGCGGGCCGCACCGGTCGTCGACGGCTGACGGCCGGTCCCCGCGGCGGCCCGGGCCTCAGGCCGGGGCGCCGCCGGGCACGGCCGCCGCGGGCACCTCGACGTCGACGCACAGCGCGCGGTGGTCGCCGACGGCGATGTCGAGGTCCACCCGGCCGAGGCGCCACGGCAGGAGGAGCTCCTGCCGCAGGTCGCCGAGCGGCCGCAGCGCCAGCACGTGGTCCAGCTGCCGGGTGGGGACGGGCAGCGGGTAGGTCGGCCCCTCGACGAGCCGGCGCGCCCCCAGCACCTTCGCGGGCAGCGCCCCGGGGAGGTTGAGGTCGCCGACGAGGAGCACGGGCCCGGGCAGGCCGGCGGCCCAGGCGCGCACCTGCCGGAGCTGCCGCACGGCGACGGGCGGCACGAAGGACAGGTGGGCGGCGACGACGGTGAGCCCCTCGGTCTCCGCGGCGACGGCCACGCGGGGCTCGTCGCGCACGACGAGCAGCTTCGTGCCCCCGTCGGGGCCGGGGACGGGCAGCGGGACGGAGGCGGGCCCCGCGCGCAGGGCCAGGGCGCTCCAGCGCCGGACGGGTCGCCGCACGTAGAGGGCCGTGCCGTAGCGGGGCCGGCCGTCCTCCGGCCACCGCTCGTCCTCGAGCCGGCCGGCGACGGGCTGCCAGGGGTCGGCCTCGCCGGGGATGCCGAGGACGGTCGGTGCGAAGCGCCAGTCGACGGGGCCGCCGGCCGCGGCGAGCGCCTCGGCGACCACGCGCGGCTGGTGCACCTGGCCGGAGCGCTCGCCGAGCACGTCGAGCTCCTGGACGGCGAGGACGTCGGGCGCCACGTCGGCCAGCGGCGCCAGCGCGGCGGCGAGCGCGGCCGCGTCCGCGAGGCGGGGGACGCCGGCCGAGCGGTCGCGCCGAATGGGCACGCCCCCGTCGGCCGCGACGAGGCGGCCCCGCTCGCCCGCGCCGCGGCCGGAGGCGATGTTGGCCGTGGCGACCCGGGTCCTCAGAGCGCCTCGCCCCCCACGTCGGCGTCGAGGTCGCGCAGCATCTGGACGGCGTCGTCGACGACGTCCGCGTCGTCGGTCCGGACGCCGTGGAGGAGCCAGCGGGCGAGGGCGACCTCGCCGGCCAGCTGGGCCCGCACCGGCAGGTGCCGGTCGGGCTGCTCGTCGCGCGAGACGGCGTAGGCCTCGAGCACGGTGTCGAGGGCGTCGGCGTCGGCGCCGACGGCGAGCCAGGCGAGGTCGTCGGCCGGGTCGCCGACCCGCGCCTCGCCCCACTCCACGACGGCCGTGACGGCGCCGCCCTCGGCGAGGACCCGCTCGGGGGCGAGGTCGCCGTGGACGAGGCACGGGCTGAAGCGCCAGCGCCCGACGTCCTCGGTGGCCTTCTCCCAGCGGGACAGCAGACCGGGCGGCACCTGGCCGGTGCTCGCCGCGCGGTCCAGCTCGACCAGCCGGCGCTCGCGGTGCTCGTCGGCGGTGTAGGAGGGCAGCCCCGCCTCGTCGGCGATGGTCGGCGGCAGCTCGTGGAGCCGGCCGAGGGCGGTGCCGAGGGAGCGGGAGAGCCCCGGCCCGGGCCGCAGGTCGCCGACGTCGAGCGGGTGGCCGGGCAGCGATCGGTGGACGAGGGCGCGCCCGCCGCCGCGCACCGCCGCGGAGCCGGCGGGCTCGGGCACGACGAAGGGCAGCGTGCCGGCGTCGAGGGCGACGAGACGGCGCAGCAGCACGGCCTCGCGCTCGAGGTGCGTGCCCGCGGCCGGGTCGGCCGGGACGCGGACGACCCACGAGCGGCCGGCGGCGTCCGTGACCACCGCGGCGTCGACGTCCTCGCCCACGCCGTCGGCGGCGTCCGCGCGGCGAACCTGCGTCGGCTGCAGCCCGGGGACGGCGGCGCTGGCGAGGGCCGCGAGCACGAGGGGGGAGCGGGGCGCTGGCACCGGCACACGGTAGGGGACGCGGCCCCCGCCGGCCCCGCCGACGCGGGCCGCCGGGCCGGCCGTGCCGGGCGGCGGGGGTGCCGTCGGGCGGTCGGGGCCGGGGGCTGCCTACGGTGGCGGCGTGAGCGTCGGCGAGAGCGGGCTGGGCCCGCTGCTGCTGTCCCGGGCGGACCTCGACCGGGACGGCGTGTCCCGCACCCGCCCCGACCTGCTGCGCGACCTCTGGGCCGACCCGTCCACCCGCGTCCTGCGCGTGCGGCCCGACGGCTCGGCGCCGGTGCGCGGGGCGACCGGGGCGCCGACCGCGGGCACGCCCGACGCCGGCGCGCTCGCCCTCGAGCTCGTCGCCCCGCGCGACGTGGCGCCCGTGCTGCCCGAGGACCAGGTCGTCGTCTACCTCGGGCGCTCCGACGAGGGGGAGGCGTTCGTGGCCGTCGAGGTCGCCGCCGAGCAGCCGGTCGCCGACGGCGCCGGCTGGCCCGTCGCGGCCGGCGACGAGCGGTGGGCCGGGCTGCGCGAGGTCGGGGCCCTCCTCGACGACCGGGGCAGCGGCCTCCTCGTCGAGGCCGTCGGCGTCCTCAACTGGCACCGGGTGACGACGCACTGCCCGCGGTGCGGGGCCCGGACGGCGGTCACCTCGGCCGGGTGGACGCGCTCGTGCCCCGTCGACGGCAGCGAGCACTACCCGCGCACCGACCCGGCCGTGATCATGGCCGTCGTCGACGACCGCGACCGGGTCCTGCTGGCGCACAACGCCCTCTGGCCCGAGGGCCGCTACTCCGCGCTCGCGGGCTTCGTCGAGCCGGGCGAGCCGCTGGAGGCCGCGGTGCGGCGCGAGGTGCTCGAGGAGGTCGGCGTCGTCGTCGGCGAGGTCACCTACCGGGGCAGCCAGCCGTGGCCGTTCCCGGCCTCGCTCATGCTCGGCTTCACCGCCCGCGCGTCGTCGACGGACGTCCGCGTCGACGAGGTGGAGATCGCGGCGGCGCGCTGGTTCACCCGCGCCGAGCTCGCCGCCGCCGTCACCGCGGGCGAGGTGCGGCTGCCGCCGCCGACCTCGATCGCGCTCCGTCTCGTCGAGGCCTGGTTCACCGAGGGCGGGGACCCGATGCCGGCCGCCGAGGGCTGGTGACCGCGGGCCCTCAGGCCCAGGCCGACGGGGCGTCGCCGAGGACGAGCGCGGGGCGGCGGAGGTCCTCGGCGCGCAGGACGACGTCGGCGCGCGGCGCGGGGTCGGTCTCCTCGCGGTAGATCGCCCACGCCCCGGTCCGGCGCACGGCGGCGTCCCCGCCCAGCCGGCGGTGGACGGCGGCGTCGGACACGAGCAGGTGGACGACGAGGTCCAGCGCGTCGGCCGTCTCCCAGCGCAGGAGGTAGGGCCCGTCGAGGACGAGCACCGAGCCGACCGGGGCGGTGCGGCGCGGGGCCCGGACGGCGCGGTCGGCGGCCTCGTCCCACAGGGCCGGCAGCCAGGTCCCCGCCCCTCCCGGCCCGAGGGGGTCGAGCACCTCGCGGAGCAGGCCGAGGTGGTCGACCTCGGAGGTCCAGGCCGTCGCGGCGTCGCGCGGCCCCGCCGCCAGCCGGACCGAGCGCGGCCGGAGCCAGTCCCGGGCGCGGACCCGGAGGACGGCGGCGCCGCGGGCGTCGAGGGCCGCGGCGACGGCGTCGGCGACGTGCTCGCCGTCCGCGGGCACGGCCGCGTCGACGCCGAGGCGGACGGCGGTGCCCCCGCCCGTGCCCTCGCGGAGGGCGGCCGCGGCCCCGAGGGCGCGGTCCGCGAGGCGCCCGGCGAGCACGTCGACGGCGACGGGCTCGGCGGTCGCCGTCCCGGGGCGCCCGGCGCCCGGGCCGCCCCGGTCACCGGGACGTCCCGGGCGCCGGCCCGCCGGACGGCTCAGAGCCGGCTCTTGACCTCGGCCAGCGACGGGTTCGTCGCCGTGGTCCCGTCGGCGAAGAGCAGCGTCGGCACGGTCTGGTTGCCGCCGTTGACCGCGGCGACGAAGTCCGCCGTGCCCGGCGTCTGCTCGATGTCGACCTCGGCGTAGGTGACGCCGTCGCGGTCCATCTGCCGCTTGAGGTTGCGGCAGTAGCCGCACCAGGTCGTCGTGAACATCGTCACGGTGCCGGGGGCGGGGACGTGGTCGGCGGGTGCCGTGGCGGTCATCGTGGTGCCTCCTCGGCGCCGGCCCGCGGGCGGGCGCCTCGTCGTCGGGTGCACGCGGGCGGGGCCCGCCGTGCGTCGTCGACGCGCACAACGCGCGACGGCGCGCGCGTCATCCACCGCGGCGCGGGCGTCGGCGCGGGGCGTCGGCGGGCGGTGCGAGCATGGGCGCGCCATGAACAGCGCCCGGACCACCAGCGACGCCCCGCTCGACGCCGACGCCGTCCTCGAGGCGCTCGACCCCGAGCAGCGGGAGGTCGCCCGGGCGCTCTCGGGGCCGGTCCGCGTCCTCGCCGGCGCGGGCACCGGCAAGACCCGGGCGCTCACGCACCGCATCGCCCACGGCGCGCTCGCCGGGGCCTGGCAGCCCACGCAGGTCCTCGCCGTCACCTTCACCGCCCGCGCGGCGGCCGAGATGCGCACCCGGCTGCGCGACCTCGGCGTCCCCGGCGTGCAGGCGCGCACCTTCCACGCCGCCGCGCTGCGCCAGCTGCAGTACTTCTGGCCGCAGGCCGTCGGCGGGGCGCTGCCGCCGCTCGTCGAGCACAAGGCCGGGCTCGTCGCCCAGGCCGCGTCGCGCCTGCGGCTGCGGGTGGACCGGGCCGCCGTCCGCGACCTGTCCGCCGAGGTCGAGTGGGCCAAGGTCGGCATGCTCACGCCGGACGCCTACCCGGAGGAGGCGCGCCGCCGCGGCCGCCCGGCCCCCGCGGGGCTGGACCACCTCGCCGCCGCACGGGTCATGCGCGGGTACGAGGAGGTCAAGACCGACCGCGGGGTCATCGACTTCGAGGACGTCCTCCTGCTCACCGTCGGGGTGCTCGAGGAGCGGGCGGACGTCGCGCGCGCCGTCCGCCAGCAGTACCGCCACCTCGTCGTCGACGAGTACCAGGACGTCAGCGGCCTGCAGCAGCGCCTCCTCGAGCTGTGGCTCGGGGAGCGGGACGACCTCTGCGTCGTCGGCGACGCCAGCCAGACCATCTACTCCTTCGCCGGGGCCGACCCCCGCCACCTGCTCGACTTCGACCGCCGTCACCCCGGCACGCGGACGGTCCGCCTCGTGCGCGACTACCGGTCCACGCCGCAGGTCGTCGCCCTCGCCAACGGGCTCCTCGACCGCGCCCCCCGCGCCGCCACGCGCGCGCGGGTCGAGCTCGTCGCCCAGCGGCCCGCCGGCCCCGCGCCGGAGTTCTGGGAGAACGCCGACGACGACGCCGAGGCCGCCCGCGTGGCCGCGTGGGTCGCCGACCTCCTCGCGCAGGGCCACGCGGCCAGCGAGGTCGCGGTGCTCTTCCGCACCAACAGCCAGTCCGAGCCGCTGGAGCAGGCGCTCGCCGCCCGCGGCATCGGCTACCTCCTGCGCGGCGGCGAGCGCTTCTTCGCCCGCAAGGAGGTGCGCGACGCCGTCCTCCTCCTGCGCGGGGCGGCGCGCTCGGACGACGGGGCGCAGCCGCTGGGCGCCGTGGTCCGCGACGTGCTGTCCGGGGCCGGGTGGGCCGAGCGCGCCCCCGAGGGCTCGGGCGCCGTCCGCGAGCGCTGGGAGTCGCTGCAGGCGCTCGTCGCGCTGGCGGACGACGTCGCCGCCGCCCGTCCGGACGACCGGCTGCCGCAGCTCGTCGCCGAGCTCGACGAGCGGGCCGCCGCGCAGCACGCTCCCACCGTCGAGGGCGTCACCCTCGCCTCGCTCCACGCCGCCAAGGGCCTGGAGTGGGACACGGTCGTCCTCGTCGGCCTGTCGGAGGGGCTGATGCCCATCAGCTTCGCCGCGGACGACGCCGACGCCGTCGAGGAGGAGCGCCGCCTGCTCTACGTCGGCGTGACGCGGGCCCGCGAGCGCCTCGTCTGCTCGTGGACGCTGTCGCGCACGCCGGGCGGGCGGGCGTCGCGCAAGCCGTCCCGCTTCCTCGACGGGCTCCGGCCCGCCTCGGCCGCCGACGCCGCCCGCGGCGCGGGGGCCCGCGGCGGGACGAGGGCGGAGCGGAAGCGGCGCGGCGCGCAGCTGAGCCGGTGCCGCACGTGCGGGGAGCCGTTGACGACGGCGGCCGCCCGCAAGACCGGGCGGTGCGAGAGCTGCCCGGCCACCTACGACGAGGCCACCTTCGAGGCGCTGCGCGAGTGGCGCTCCCGGACGGCCGCCGAGGCCAAGGTGCCCGCGTACGTCGTCTTCACGGACGCCACGCTCGTCGCGGTCGCCGAGGCGCGGCCCGCGGCCACGGCCGACCTCGCCGGCATCGCCGGGATCGGCCCGGCCAAGCTCGAGCGCTACGGCGAGGCCGTCCTCGCCGTCCTCGCGGGGGATGCCCCCGCCCCCCCCGACGGGCCGGCCGAGCACCCCTAGGAGGGGGCGCGCGGGGCCCTGCGCGGGTCGCCGCGGAAAAAGACGTTGTGCGCCGTCGACGGGTGCCCCTAGCGTCTGCGTCGGCAGCGAGAGCGACGCCCCCGGGACGCACCCCGGGCGCGCGAGAGGTGAGGAGGTGGTCCCCGTGGTGAGCACGACGACCGTGACGACGCCCGGCACCGCCCCCGTCGTGGCCCCCTGCGCCTACCGCCTCCCCGTGCCGTCCGCGGCGCCGGCCCCCGCCCTCGTGGAGGGCCCGTTCCTCGGGTCCACGGGTCCGGTGACCGGGGGAGAGCTCCGTCCGCAGGTCGGCCGTCGCACGCCCCTCGAGGGCTTCGCGGCGCCCGGCGGCGTCCCCTTCGCCGGCGGTCACCGCGAGCGCGGCGACCACCAGCGCCCCTTCCCCGTCCAGAACGTGCTCGACCGGACCCCCACCGGGGGCCCCGACCCCGGCAGGACCCCCACCGCCTAGGCCCCCGGCCAGGCGCGAGGCCCCTGCCGAGGCCGCGGCTCCCGATCCCGGGAGCCGCGGCCTCGTCCGTGCCACGGCTCCTCCAGCCCCTCGCCCCGCCCCCGCTGCGCCTGGTCACCCCGGGCCGCGGGACGCACCACCTGGAGAAGCCGTGCACCTCACGACCATGCTCGAGCGCCCCGTCGCCGACCTCGACGCGGGCGCGACGGACGAGCTCGCCGCCGTGCCCTGCCGGGACGGCGACGGCGACCTCTGGTTCGCCGAGGCCCCCGCCGCCCTCGAGGCGGCCAAGGCCGCCTGCGCCCCGTGCCCGCTGCGCGAGGCCTGCCTCGCCGGCGCCCTGGTCCGGCGCGAGCCGTGGGGCGTCTGGGGCGGGGAGATCTTCGACGGCGGCGCCGTCGTCGCCCGCAAGCGGCCCCGCGGCCGTCCCCGCAAGCACCCCGTCGTCGCCTGACGCGACGGCCCGGCGGCACGCCCGCCGGGCCGTCGCCCGCCCGGACGCCACCGGCGTCCGGCAGCACCGCCACCGTCCCGACGTGCCCGCGGCCCACCCGCGCCGTCGCACCCGCACCCCCGGAGACCTCGCCATGACCGCACGCACCACCGCCCCACCCCTGCCCGACACCGCCGGCGTCCTGCTCCGCCTCGTCGGGCCCGCCGACCGCGGGTCCGCCGTCGCGGCGCGCGCGCTGCGCGGTGCCCGGGACGAGCGCCGGCTCGCCGACGCCCTCGCCCGTCGCGCCGCCGACCGAGCCGAGCGCCGGGCCGAGCGGGCCGCCGACCGGGCCGTCGCCGCCCGGCGCCGGGCCGAGGGCGTCGCCGTCCTCGCCCGCGCCTGACCGCCCGGCCGTCCCCGACCGCCCCCAGCACGACCGACGGGCCCTCCCCACCCGGGGGAGGGCCCGTCGTCGTCCGCCCCCCTCGCGCGCCCGTCCGGCGCTAGCGTCCGGCCGTGCGCAGCCACCTCTTCGACCCCCGGCACGCCGAGCAGCAGACGGCGGCCCGCTGGACCCGTCAGAACGACAAGATGGCCCGGGTCGTCCTGGGCCCCGACGTCCTCGCGGCGAAGGGGTCGATGGTCGCCTTCCAGGGCGACGTCCGCTTCGACCACGAGGGCTCCGGGAGCGTCGGACGCCTCGTGCGCCGCCTCGTCTCGTCGGCCGACACGCCGCTCATGCGGTGCTCCGGCCGGGGCGAGGTCTTCCTCGCCCGCCGTGCCGAGGACGTCTTCACCGTCGAGCTCGAGGGCGACGCCATCTGCGTCGACGGCAGCAACGTCCTGGCCTTCGACGCGGACCTCGACTGGGACGTCACCCGCGTCCAGGGCGCCGGCACCCTCACCGGCGGCCTCTTCACCCTCCAGATCGGCGGCCACGGCACCGTGGCGCTCACGAGCGACGGCCCTCCCGTCCTCCTCGACTGCGCCGAGCAGCCCACGTCGGTGGACCTGCAGTCGGCGGTCGCGTGGTCGGCCGGCCTCGTGCCGACCGTGCGCAGCAGCCTCAACGCGCGGTCGGTCCTGCGGGGCGGCACGGGCGAGGCCTTCCAGTACGTCTTCTCGGGGCCGGGCTTCGTCGTCGTCCAGCCCAGCGAGGGGCGCCCCGAGGTGCCGTCCGGCGGCACCGGCGGCGGGGGCGGCGGCCTCTTCACCTGAGGTCGTCCCGCGCGGGCGGCACGGCCGTCCCGCGCGGGCGGCACGGCGGGCCGGCCTCGGGCGGCGCAGGGGCGGCGTAGGGTCGGCTGCCGTGGCTGCCGTCGACTTCCCCGCCGAGATCCGCGACCTGAGGTCGACCTACGCCTCGATCGTCGAGGTCAGCGACCTCGACCGGCTCCGCCAGACGATCCGCGAGCTGTCCGAGGAGGCCGTCGCCCCCGACCTGTGGGACGACGTCGCCCGCGCGCAGGGCGTGACGAGCCGCCTGTCGCACGCCCAGTCCGAGGTCGAGCGGCTCGAGAAGCTCGGCGACCGCCTCGACGACCTCGAGGTCCTCGTCGAGATGGCCGAGGACGCCGAGGGCGCCGAGCGCGACGAGACGATGGCCGAGGCGGGCCGCGAGCTCGAGACCCTGCGCACGGCGCTGGCCCAGCTCGAGGTCCGCACGCTGCTGTCGGGGGAGTACGACGAGCGCGAGGCCATCGTCACGATCCGCGCCGAGGCCGGGGGCGTCGACGCCGCCGACTTCGCCGAGATGCTGCTGCGCATGTACCTGCGCTGGAGCGAGCGCCACGGCTACGGCACCGACGTCTACGACACCTCCTACGCGGAGGAGGCCGGCATCAAGTCGGCCACCTTCCGGGTCGCGGCCCCCTACGCCTACGGGACGCTGTCCGTCGAGCAGGGCACGCACCGGCTCGTGCGGATCTCGCCCTTCGACAACCAGGGCCGCCGCCAGACGTCCTTCGCGGGCGTCGAGGTCCTGCCGTTCGTCGCCGAGACCGACAACGTCGAGGTCCCGGAGAACGAGCTGCGCGTCGACGTCTTCCGCTCGTCGGGCCCCGGCGGCCAGAGCGTCAACACGACGGACTCGGCCGTGCGCCTCACGCACCTGCCGACCGGCATCGTCGTGTCCTGCCAGAACGAGAAGAGCCAGCTGCAGAACAAGGCGGCGGCCATGCGCGTGCTCCAGGCCCGGCTGCTCGAGCGCGCCCGCGCCGAGCGCCAGGCCGAGCTCGACGCCCTCAAGGGCGCCGACGCCGGCAGCTGGGGCAACCAGATGCGCTCCTACGTGCTGCACCCGTACCAGATGGTCAAGGACCTGCGGACCGAGCACGAGGTCGGCAACACGACGGCGGTCTTCGACGGCGACATCGACGGCTTCCTCGAGTCGGGGATCCGGTGGCGCCGCCAGGAGGAGAAGCAGGACGCCTGACCGCACGCCGTCCACCGGCGGGACGGCGCAGGACATCGTCCACCGGCGTCCCGCCGTGGTCGCCCGCAGGCCCGGACGGGTGGTGGGCTGCCACCCGTCCGGCCCCGCAGGGCCGTCCGGCGCTGCTCCGGACGGGTGGACCTCGGTCTCAGGTCGATCGCGGAGCGTGCCGATGCCTGTACGGACGGTGACTCGCCGGGAGGAGAAGTTCGGGATGCGGGACCTCACGACGTATGGTGCTCGCGGCCGGGATGCCGTGCGCCGTGCGCGCGGACCCCACGCAGGACCCGACGCGACGCACGAGGACCTGCGGGCGACCGCCCGCAGCACACGACACCGCCCCCGAGACCCGGCCCCGCTGGACGACGAGTGATCCGTTTCGACCACGTCACGAAGACCTACGACCCCACCGCGCGCCCCGCCCTCGACGCCGTCGACCTCGAGGTGGCGCGCGGTGAGTTCGTGTTCCTCGTGGGCGCCTCCGGCTCGGGGAAGTCGACCTTCCTCCGGCTCGTGCTGAAGGAGGAGGCGGCCACGTCCGGCGTCGTCCACGTGGCCGGCAAGGAGCTGGGCCGTCTCTCGAGCTGGAAGGTGCCGCACCTGCGCCGCCAGATCGGCGTCGTCTTCCAGGACTTCCGCCTCCTGCCGGGCAAGACGGTCCACCAGAACGTCGCCTTCGCCCTCCAGGTCGTCGGCCGCTCGCGCGCCGCCATCAACGCCACGGTGCCGGAGGTGCTGGAGCTCGTCGGCCTCGACGGCAAGGGCGGGCGGCTCCCGCACGAGCTGTCCGGCGGCGAGCAGCAGCGCGTGGCCATCGCCCGCGCCGTCGCCGGCGGTCCCGCGATCCTCCTGGCCGACGAGCCCACCGGGAACCTGGACCCGACGACGAGCCTCGGCATCACGCGCCTGCTCGAGACCATCAACGGCCGCGGCACGACGGTCGTCATGGCCACGCACGACGACGACATCGTCGACAGCATGCGCAAGCGCGTCGTCGAGCTCGTGGACGGCCGCGTGGTGCGCGACGAGCGCCAGGGCGGCTACGTCACCGGGACGATGCCGGTGGTGCCGCCGCCGGTCGAGGCCGACGAGGACGACGACGAGGGACGGGGCGCGACGGCATGAGGCTCGCGTTCATCCTCTCGGAGATCGGCATCGGCCTGCGCCGCAACCTCGCGATGACGATCTCCGTCGTCCTCGTGACCTTCGTGTCGCTGACCTTCGTCGGCGCCGGGGCGCTCATGCAGCAGCAGGTCCGCACCATGCAGGGCGACTGGTACGACCGCGTCCAGGTGTCGATCTTCCTCTGCACGCAGGACAGCTCCTCCGCGAGCTGCGCCGGCGCCGCCACGGACGAGGACAAGGCGGCCATCGAGGGCGCGCTCACCTCGCCGCCGCTGTCGGAGTACGTCTCCGAGGTCGAGTTCGAGACGCGCGAGGAGGCCTTCGCGCAGTTCCAGGAGCAGTTCGCCGGCGAGCAGCTGAGCGCGTCGGTGACGCCCGAGCAGCTGCCCGAGTCCTTCCGGGTGGGGCTGCAGGACCCGGAGGAGTTCGCGGTCATCAGCGACAGCTTCACGGGCCAGACGGGCGTCGAGCAGGTGGTCGACCAGCGCGAGGTGCTGGAGCCCTTCTTCGACGTCCTCAACGGCCTGACCGCCGCCTCCCTGGCCCTCGCGGGAATCATGCTGGTCGCCGCGGTGCTGCTCATCGGGACCACGATCCGGCTCGCCGCCTTCAACCGGCGCCGCGAGACGGGCATCATGCGCCTGGTGGGTGCCTCCAGCGCCGTCCTCCAGCTGCCGTTCCTGCTGGAGGGCGTCATCGCCGTCGCCCTCGGGGCGGTGCTGGCCACGGGCGCGCTCCTGCTCGGGGTGCACTACGGCGTGACCGGCTGGGCCGCCCAGCAGGTCCCGGCGTTCGACTACATCACCACCGCCGACGTGTGGGCGACCGCTCCCTGGTTGCTCCTCGGCGGCGTCGTCATGGCGAGCGTCGCGTCGCTCGTGTCCCTGTCCCGCTACCTGAAGGTCTGACCGCATGCGCACCCCTGCCCCCACGTCGACCCCGTCCGCGGCCCCCGCCGCCGGGGCCACCGGGCGCCGCCGCTGCCTGCGGCCGACCGCGACCGCCCTCGGCCTGGCCCTGGCCGTCTCCCTCGCCCCGTCGGCGCCCGTCTGGGCGGCTCCGACGCCGGGCACGACGAGCGAGTCGGCCACGGCGGACAAGAAGGCCGTCGACTCGGCCCTCCACGCGCTGCAGGAGGACCTCGTCGGCACGTCGGACGAGCTCACGTCCGCCTACGCCGAGTACGCGGCCGTCCAGGAGCAGCTGCCCGGCGCCCAGCGCGCCGCGGACCTCGCGGCCCGCGTGCAGGCCGAGGCGCAGGCCGCGGCCGACGACCTCGCCCAGCGGCTCACCGCGTCGCAGACGGCGATGACGGCGGCCCGGGAGTCGGTCGCGGAGACCGAGCAGGCCATGGCGGACTCGCACACGTCGCTCGGCCGGATCGCGGCGTCGGCGTACCGCAGCAGCCGGACCCCGCAGGGGCTCGCCATCGCCATGGGCTCGACCAGCCCCGACGAGTTCGCCTCCCGCTCGGCGGCCGTCTCCGGCCTGTCCGAGGCCGAGGCCGACGCGCTCGCCGAGCTGAGCACCGACGAGGCCGTGCGCCGCAGCGCCACGACCCGCCTCACCGCCGTCGCCGAGCAGGTCGAGGCGCTGCGCGCCGAGGCCGAGCAGCAGCTCGACGTCGCCACGCAGGCCGCGGAGGACGCGGCCGCCCGCAAGGCCGAGGTCGAGGCGCTCGCCGCCCGCCAGCAGGCCGCCGTCTCGACCATCGAGTCGCGGCAGGCCGAGGAGGAGGCGCGTCTCGCCGAGCTCCAGCGCGAGTCGGACGAGCTGGGCGACCAGCTCCGCGAGATCGCCGAGGTCGAGGCCCGCCGCGACGCCGAGCGCCGTGCCGCCGAGGAGGCCGCCCGCGCCGCGTCCTCCGGCGCCGGGTCGTCGTCCTCGTCCGCCGACCGCCTCTCGTCGCCGCCGGCCGTCAGCCGCAGCACGCGGGCCGACACCGGCGGGACGCTGCTGCGGCCGGCCGGCCGCATCTCCTCGCCGTTCGGCATGCGCATGCACCCGATCAAGGGCTACATGCGCATGCACAACGGCCAGGACTTCGCGGCCGGCTGCGGCACCCCGGTCCTCGCGGCCGAGGACGGCGAGATCGTGTCGGCCGGCTACAACGGCAGCTACGGCAACATCACCGTCATCAACCACGGGACGCTCCGCGGCCAGCAGGTCGCCACGGCCTACGCCCACATGCAGTCCTTCACCAAGCGGTCCGGCTCGGTGCAGCGCGGCGAGGTCATCGGCTACGAGGGCACGACCGGCGGCTCCACCGGCTGCCACGTGCACTTCGAGGTCCGCGTCAGCGGGTCGCCCGTGAACCCGATGAACTGGGTCTGAGCGCCCGCCTAGGCTGAGCACCAGACCGCGACCGCCGGTGGCCGAGAGGCCGCCGGCGGTCGCGTCGTCCCCGCCCCGGTGCGGGCGGGACCCGTACCGCAGGAGGAGGAGACGTGGCGAGGGCAGGGCACAAGACGTCGACGGCCAAGGCCCGGCGCGGTGACGACGGCCGGTCCGTCGTCGCCACCAACCGCCGCGCCCGCCACGACTACACGCTGACCGACACGTGGGAGGCCGGCCTCGTCCTCTCGGGCACCGAGGTGAAGTCGTTGCGCGCCGGGCGCGCCTCGCTCGTCGACGGCTTCGTCTCGGTCGAGCGGGGGGAGGCGTGGCTCGAGCACGTCCACATCCCCGAGTACACCGAGGGCACCTGGACCAACCACCCGGTGCGCCGGCGTCGCAAGCTCCTCCTGCACAAGCTGGAGATCCAGAAGCTCGACGCGAAGGTGCGCGAGGGCGGCATGACGTGCATCCCGCTGCAGCTGTACTTCCTCGGCGGGCGCGCGAAGGTCGAGATCGCCCTCGCCGAGGGCAAGAAGCACTGGGACAAGCGGCAGACGCTGCGCGAGCGCCAGGACACCCGGGAGGCGCAGCGCGCCATCTCGCTGCGCGTCCGGCGGGGGGAGTGACCGTGGCGGACGGGACGCAGCGGGGCGGCGTCGAGCTGGGCATCACCACCTTTGCCGAGACCTACCCGGACCCGTCGACGGGCACGCTCGTCGGCCACGGCGAGCGGCTCCGGCAGGTCGTCGCGGAGGTCGAGCTCGCCGAGCAGGTCGGGCTCGACGTCTACGGCGTGGGGGAGCACCACCGGGCCGACTTCGCGGCGTCGTCGCCCGCCGTCGTCCTCGCGGCGGCCGCGGCGCGGACGTCACGCATCCGGCTCACGAGCGCCGTCACCGTGCTGTCGTCGGACGACCCCGTCCGCGTGCACCAGGACTTCGCCACGCTCGACCTGCTGTCGCAGGGGCGGGCCGAGGTCATCGCCGGCCGCGGCTCGTTCACCGAGTCCTTCCCGCTCTTCGGGTACGACCTGCGCGACTACGACGAGCTCTTCGCCGAGAAGCTCGAGCTGCTGCTCGCGATCCGGGAGTCGGGGCACTCGACCGGCCCCGTCACGTGGCGCGGTCGCCACCGTCCCGCCCTCCGCGGCGCCGAGGTGCACCCGCGCACCGAGGGGCGCCCGCTGCCCGTGTGGGTGGGTGTCGGCGGCAACCCCGAGTCCGCCGTCCGGACCGGCCTGCTCGGCCTGCCGATGGCGCTCGCCATCATCGGGGGCCAGCCCGCACGCTTCGCCCCGCTGGCCGACCTCCACCGCCGGGCGCTCTCGGAGGCCGGGCACGACCCGCAGCCCCTGGCCGTGCACGCGCACGGCTTCGTCGGTGACCGGACGGACGCGGCGGCGGACGCGTACTACCCGTCCTACGCCGTCGCGATGTCGAAGCTCGGCGCCGAGCGCGGGTGGGGCGACATGACGCGCGGCGCCTTCGACCAGATGCGCGGGCCGTCGGGCTCGCTCGTGCTGGGCGACCCGCAGGCCGTCGCCGACAAGGTGCTCGCCATGCGGGCGTCGCTCGGCATCGACCGCTTCCTCCTCCACGTCAGCGTCGGGACGCTGCCGCACGACGAGGTGCTCCGGAGCATCGAGCTCCTGGGCACGCAGGTGCGCCCGCTCGTCGAGGCGGGGCTCGCCGCCGCGCGCTGACGCCCTCTCCCCACGGGTGGTGCCCGGTCGTCCTGCGGGCGACCGGGCACCGCCGCGTCAGGCCCCGGAGGGGAGCCGGACGAGCATCTTCCCGGTGTTGGCGCCGGCGAGGAGCCCGCGCAGCGCCTCGTAGGTGGCCTCGACGCCGTCGACGACGGTCTCGCGGTGGGCGAGCTCACCGGCCGCGATCCACCGCGTCATGTCGGCGACGAAGGCGTCCGTGCGGTCGAGGTGGTCGCCCACGAGGAAGCCGCGCATCGTGAGCCGCTTGCCGCGGGCCAGGTGGAAGGTGCTGGGCCCCGCCGGCTCGTCCGTCGAGCCGTACCCGGAGATGGCTCCGCACAGGGCGATCCGGCCGTGGGTGCGCATCCGGGGGATGGCCGCCTCGAGCGTCGGCCCGGCCACGTTGTCGAAGTAGACGTCCGCACCGCCCGGCAGCAGGTCGGTGAGCAGCTGCTCCGGCGGGGCGTCGTGGTAGTCGGCCGCGGCGGTGAAGCCGGCGTCGTCGAGCAGCCAGCGCACCTTCTCCGGCGTCCCGGCCAGGCCGACGACGGCCGAGGCCCCCCGGAGCCGCGCGACCTGCCCGGCCACCGACCCGACGGCGCCGGCGGCCCCGGAGACGAGGACGACGTCGCCCTCGCGGAAGCCGGCCACGTCGAGGAGGCCCACGTACGCCGTGAGCCCGGTCGTCCCGAGGACGCCCAGCCACGTCTGGGCCGGCACGACGGAGGTGTCCAGCACGCGCGCGTCGGCGGCGTCGACGAGCGACACCTCGCGCCAGCCCTTCCCGTGCAGCACCTCGTCGCCCTCGTGGACGCCCTCGACGCCGACGCCCACCGCCTCGACGACGCCGACGGCCTCCGCCTCGACCGGCGAGCCGAGCGGGAAGGACGGCACGTACGTGGGCGCCTCGTCCATCTGGCTGCGGGTCCACGGGTCGACCGACAGCCAGGTGTTGCGCACCCGCACCTCGCCCGGGCCCGGGTCGGGCACCTGCACCTCGTCGAGACGGACGTCCCCGTCACGGAGGTGGCCCTGCGGGCGGGCGAGGAGGGTCCACTGACGGCTGCCGGCTGCGCTCACGCGGGGGACCGTAGGCAGGCCCGTGACGATCCGCCCGTCGGGCGGCGGCGGGAAGAGGGGGTGCCCCGCCGTGGTTGTCAGGGGTACGCTCGGCGTCCCGCAGCAGGCCCTCGTGGTCGGCGGCGGGGCCGGCCACCTCGGTGGCGGGCGACAACTCCACAGGGGGTGACAGGTTTCGACGTCGTTCTCCGCGCCAGGGGAAGCGGGTCGAGGATGCAAGGTCAACTCGTGAACGCTCCTTGCAAACCTATAGGTGCCGATTCCAAGCGCACCGACTTCGCCCTCGCCGCCTGAGCGAGGATCCGAGGTCTGTCGGTCTGAGCGTGCTCTCGACTCAGTAACCGGCATCAGCTAGAGAGCCACTGGGTGCGGTCCTCGCCGTCGGGGCCGCACCGACACCAAGACGGCTGGGCCCGGGTCGGCGGCGCGCCTGCGCGACCGCCGGGGCCGAGAAACTCCCGAGCAGGCTGCACCCGGAGAAGCCCTGGCAACAAGACGACGGACCCGGGTTCGATTCCCGGCACCTCCACAGCGACGAAGGGCCCCGACCGGACGGTCGGGGCCCTTCGTCGTCGGCAGGGTCAGCCGGCCGTGATCCGCCCGCGCAGCTGCTCCTCGGTCTGCGGCGCCCGGTCCGCGAGGACCTCCTTCGCCTGCTCGACCCGCTCGGCGACGTCCCACAGCAGCACGCCGGTGACGCGGCCGTCCTCGTCGAGGTAGTAGACGACCCCCTCGCCCTCCGGGCCGGCGTCGGTGGCCCAGTCCTCGACCGTCCGCGCCGAGCCGTCGAGGGTGCCGACGGCCTCGTACCGCGTGCCGAGCACCTGCGAGTAGAAGAACGGCGTGTGGTCGTAGGGCTCGGTCCGGCCGGCCATGAGCTCGCCGACGGCCTGCCCCATGGTCTTCGCGTTGTCGACGTGCTCGACCCGCGTGACGCCCAGCAGCGGGTCGCGGTACTGCGCGACGTCGCCCGCGGCGAACACGTGCGGGTCCGAGGTGCGCAGCGTCCCGTCGACGACGACGCCGTCGTCCACCGCGAGCCCCGCGGCCTCGGCCAGCTCCGTCGACGGCGTGATGCCGAGGCCGAGCACGACCGCGTCGGCGGCGAGGGTGCTGCCGTCGTCGAGCGTGACCTCGACCCCGTCGTCGCCCGCGGTGCCGCCGGTCACCCGCGTGCCCGGCCGCAGGGTGACGCCGGCGCCCGCGAACATGCGCTGGAAGTGCTCGGCGAGGCGCGGCGGGAACATCGACGCGCCCAGGACCTCGTCCGGCATGACGAGGGTCACCCGCGTGTCGTTCTGCGCGAGCGCCGCGGCGATCTCCGTGCCGATGTAGCTGCCGCCCACGACGACGACGTGCCGCCCGTCGCCGGCCAGCTGCCGCAGGTCCCGGTAGTCCTGCGCCGTCCGGAAGGCGATGACGCGCGGGCCGGGCTCGAGGGGTCCGCTCGAGGGCCGCCCGCCCGTGGCCAGGAGCAGGGAGCCGTAGCCGACGACGTCGCCCGCGTCGGTCGTCACCGTCCGCGCGGCGGTGTCGACGGCCGTGACGCGGACACCCGTGCGGACCTCGGCGCCGGTGTCCGCGGCCGTGCCGCAGTCGTTGTCGGCCTCGGTGAAGTCCGGGTCGATCCAGAGCTTCTTCGACAGCGCCGGCCGCGTGTACGGCGGGTCGACGTCGTCGCCGAGGACGAGCACCCGCCCGTCCGGGTCACGGTCCCTGATGCCGCGGGCGGCCGCGTCGGCCACCATCCCGCCGCCGACGACGACGTACTCCGCCCGGTCCGTCTGCTCCACCGCTGCCACGGGTCCTCCTCGCGCTCGCACGCCGCTCCTGCGGCGGCCCCGTCACGCTAGGTCGGCGCCCGCGGCCCCGCCCGGCGGCCGCGAGGGCGTGGACGCCCTAGCCTCCGCGCGTGGCCGGCCTCCTCCTCGCCGCGGCGGGCCTCGGCCTGGCCGGGCTCGACCCCGCGGGCGCCCTCCTGCTCGGCGCGGCGCTCGCGGCGGGGGCGTCGCGGGGCGGCGCCGTCCTCTTCGCGGGGGTGTCGGTGCTGGGCTGCGTCGTCCTCGGCACCGTCCTGCCCCTGGTGCTCGGCGTCCGGGCGGACGAGCTCGACGTCCTCTCGCTGCTGCCCGACGGCCCGCTCGCGGCGGCGGTGGAGGTCGTCCTCGCGGTCGTCCTCGCGGTCTGGGCCGTCCTGCGGCTGCGTGACCGCCGCCCGCGGCCCGGCAAGCCGCGCCGCACCCGCCCGGGGACGGCGGCGCTCCTCGGCGCGAGCACGGCGTGGGCCCTCGCCGCCGTCCTCGACCCGACCTTCCTCGCCGTCGTCGTGCTCGCCGCGCGGGCCGACGCCTGGCCGGGCGTGGTCGCGGCGCACCTGCTGTGGTCGGTCGTCGCCCAGCTGCCGCTCGTCGTCCTCCTCGTCGCGGTGCTCCGCGGCGCCCACGAGCCCGTCGTCCGGTGGCTCGAGCGCGCCTGGGCGCGGGCCCGGCCCGCCGTGCGGCACCTCGTCACGGCGGCGCTGCTGCTCGTGGCCGTGCTCCTGCTCGCCGACGCCGGTGCCTACCTGCTCACGGGGGAGTTCCTCGTGGGCTGACGCCGCCGGCGCCCGCCCCGACGTCCTGGCCTAGCGTCGCGGGGTGCCGGCCCGCGAGCTCGTCGTCCTGGGGACCTCCTCCGCCGTCCCGACGCGGACCCGCAACCACTCGGGCCACGTCCTGCGCTGGGACGGCGAGGGCCTGCTTGTCGACCCGGGGGAGGGGACGCAGCGCCAGATGCTGCTCGCCGGCGTCCCCGGGTCCGCGGTGGACGTGATCGCCCTCACGCACGAGCACGGCGACCACGTCCTCGGCCTGCCCGGCGTCCTGCAGCGCCGGGCCGTCGACGGCCTGACGACCCCGGTGCCGCTCGTCTTCCCGGCCCCGGCCGCCCCGCTCGTCGAGCACCTGGTGGGGGCGTCCGCCCACGCCGGGGCGCTCGCGGTGCCGTGCTCCGTGGCGGCCGACGGCCCGGTGACCGGTCCCGACGGCGCCCCGCTGCGCGTGGGCGGTGCCGTCCTGCACGCCGTGGCGCTCGACCACCGCGTCCCCGCGTGCGCCTACCGCCTCGTCGAGCCCGACGGGCGCCGCATGCTCCCGGAGCGGCTGGCGGCCCGGGGCGTCGCCGGTCCCGACGTCGGCCGCCTCCTCGCCGAGGGCACGCTGCGGACCGTGGACGGCGAGGTGCGGCTCGAGGACGTCAGCGCCCCCCGACCGGGGCAGGTCGCCGCCGTCGTCGAGGACACCCGCTGGTGCGACGGCGCGCTGCGGGCGGCCGAGGGCGCCGACCTGCTGCTCTGCGAGGCCACCTTCGCCGACGCCGAGGAGGCGCTGGCGGGCACCTACGGCCACCTCACGGCGCGGCAGGCCGGCCGCCTCGCCCGGGAGGCGGGGGCCCGGCGGCTCGTCCTCACGCACTACTCCTCGCGCTACCCGTCGACCGACGGGCTGCTGGCGCAGGCGCGCGAGGAGCACGACGACGTCGTGGCCGCCGCCGACCTCGAGCGCCACGCGGTGCCGCCGCGCCGCTGACCCTGGCGCCGGCGGCGTCGTTCAGCGGCGCCCCACCCGCCGGACGACGGCGAGGTACAGCCCGACGAGGGCGATGACCGGGCCGGCCGCCGCCCAGAAGGGGTCGCCGGTCATGGGGCTGCCCCCCACGAGGCCGACGCCCTGCAGCGTGAAGAGGACGCCGAGGGCCACGAGGACGGCGCCGACGACGGTCAGCACCAGGTCGCGGCTCACGGGGCGGTCCGGACGGCGGGGGACGGGGCGGGTGCCATGCGGCCACCCTGCGGGCGCGCCGTCCGACGCGCCCGCCGGGTGGGCGCTCAGGACGCGCGGGAAGGGGCGCTCCGCCCGCTCCGCGAGCGCGTCAGCAGGTGGACGACGACGCCGAGGGCGACGAGCGCGCCGCCGATGAGCCAGTTCTGCGCCGGCTGCTGCGTGAGGAGCACGGCGCAGGAGACGAGCGCGAGGACCGGCAGGGCGGTCGGCGCCCGGAAGTGCTCGTGCGGCACGGCGTCCCGTCGCAGGACGAGCACCGCCAGGTTGGTGCTGACGAACACCACGAGCAGCAGGAGCACCACGGTGCTCGCCAGCGTCTCGAGGCTGCCGACGAGGGTGAGGACCACGGCCGCCGCGGTGGTCACCACGATGGCCACCCACGGCGTGCGGCGCCCGGGCAGCGTGCGCCCCAGCACCGCGGGCAGCAGCCCTTCCTGCGCCATGCCGTACGTCAGCCGGCTCGCCATGATCATGGTGAGCAGCGCGCCGTTGGCGACCGCCACGAGGGCGACGGCGGCGAAGAGCCACGAGGGCACCCCGGCGTCGGCCCGCTCGACGACGGCGAGCAGCGGCCCCGTCGTCTCGCCGAGCTCGTCGGGCGGCAGGACGGCCACGGCCGACACGGCCACCAGCAGGTAGACGACGCCGGCGACGAGGAGGGAGCCGAAGAGCGCCCGCGGGTAGACCCGCCGGACGTCCTTGACCTCCTCGGCGAGGTTGGCCGAGGTCTCGAAGCCGACGAAGGAGTAGAAGGCGACGAGCGCCGCCCCGAGGACCGCGGCCCACGGCGAGACGTCCGGCCGCAGCTCGAGCGCGCGGCCGGGGTCGCCGTCGCCCCGGCCGAGCACGACGGCGCCGAGCACGACGACGAGGACGAGGCCGCCCACCTCGACGACCGTCATGGCGACGTTCGCACCCAGGGACTCCTTGATGCCGCGGGCGTTGACGAGCGCCACGACGAGGAGGAAGAGGACGGCGACGAGCACGGGCGGGGCGTCGAGGAAGGGTGCGAGGTAGTCGCCGCCGAAGGCCACGGCCAGCCCGGCGGCGCTCGTCACGCCGGCCGCGAGCATCGACCACCCGACGACGAAGGAGACGGCGGGCCGGCCGAAGGCGCGCTGGGCGAAGACGGCCGCGCCCCCGGCCCGCGGGTACTTCGTCACGAGCTCCGCGTAGGAGGCGGCCGTCAGCAGGGCCATCCCGAGCGCGAGGAGCAGCGGGAGCCAGACGGCCCCGCCGACCTGCGCGCCGATGACCCCGACGAGCGCGTAGACCCCTGCCCCCAGCACGTCCCCGAGGACGAAGACCAGGAGCAGGGGCCCGGTGACGCCGCGCCGGAGCCGCGTGGGCTCGTCGGGCGTCGTCGTGGTCACGGGTGGAGCAGGACCTTGGTCCAGCCGTCGACGCGCTCGTCGAAGTTCTTGTAGGCGTCCACGGCGTCGGCGAGGCCGAGCTCGTGGCTGACGATGCTGCCGGGGGAGGCCTTGCCGGTGATGATGAGGTCGCGCAGCTGCCGGTTGTAGGCCTTGACGTTCGCCTGGCCCGTGGCCATGGACAGCCCCTTGAACCAGAAGTCGCCGTAGGGGAACGCGAAGCGCCCCTCCTTGGCCTCCTCGGTGGCCGCGCCCGGGTCCTCCGGCACGAAGACGCCCACGACGCCGATGCCGCCGGTGGCCCGGACCGACTGGACGAGCGTCTCGATCGTCGTGCCCGGCTTCTCGACCCCCGTGTGGTCGTGGGCCTGCCAGCCCACGGCCTCGACGCCGCGGTCGGTGCCGACGCCGTCGGTGAGCTCCATGATCTGCTCGACCGGGTCGCCCTTGCTGTCGTCGACCGCGACGGCGCCCATCTTCTCCGCCAGGGCCAGGCGGTCCGGCGCCCGGTCGACCACGTAGACGACGCTCGCGCCGCGCACCTGCGCCGACAGCGCGGCCATGAGGCCGACGGGACCGGCGCCCATGACGACGACGGAGTCGCCGGGCTCCATGCCCGACAGCTCCACGCCGTGCCAGCCGGTCGGGAAGATGTCCGACAGCATCGTGAAGTCGTTCTCGTGCTCCGTGCCCTGGGGCAGGTGCAGCGCGTTGAAGTCGGCGAAGGGCACCCGGAGGTACTCCGCCTGGCCGCCCTGGTAGGGCCCCATGTCGGCGAAGCCGTACGCCGCGCCGGCCGTCCCGGGGTTGGTCTCGAGGCAGAAGGCGGTGCGCCCGCGCATGCAGTTGCGGCAGTGGCCGCAGGCGATGTTGAAGGGGAGCGAGACGCGGTCGCCCTTCTTCAGGCGCGTGACGCCGGAGCCGACCTCCTCCACCACGCCCATGTTCTCGTGCCCGAAGATCCGGCCGGTCTCGATGTCGGTCCGACCCTCGTACATGTGGAGGTCGGAGCCGCAGATGTTGGTCGTCGTGATGCGGACGACGGCGTCCGTCGGCGCCTCGACCCTCGCGTCGGGGACGTCGACGACCGCGACGTCCTTCGGCCCGTTGTAGACAAGTGCTCGCACGTGGTCCTCCGTTGACTGGTGCCGTCGGCCCCTGCTGGCTCGAGGTCCGACCTGCTCTCCCACCGTGCGGGGCGCGGGCGCGGGGCGCACCTCGACGGGTGCTGCGCTGCCCGCGCCCCCACGCTGGGCCCGTGGTGGTGACGACGCAGGCGAGCACGCGGCAGCTGGACGACGCCGAGGTGGAGGGGCTGGACCGCTGGTGGCGGGCCGCCAACTACCTCGCGGTCGGGCAGATCTACCTCATGGGCGACGACCCGCTCCTGACCCGGCCGCTGGCCGCGGCGAGCACGAAGCCCCGCCTGCTCGGCCACTGGGGCACGACGCCGGGCCTCAACCTCCTGTGGGCCCACGCGAGCCGCTGCGTGCGGGAGCGGGACCTCGAGGCGATCTTCGTCACCGGCCCCGGGCACGGCGGACCGGCGGTGGTGGCGAGCACCTGGCTCGAGGGCACGTGGACCGACGTCTACCCCGACGTCTCCCGCGACGCGGCCGGCATGGGGAAGCTGTTCCGGCAGTTCAGCTTCCCCGGCGGCATCCCCAGCCACGTCGCCGCGGACGTGCCCGGGTCGATCCACGAGGGCGGCGAGCTGGGCTACTCCCTCGCCCACGCGCACGGGGCCGCCTTCGACGACCCGGGGCTCGTCGTCTTCTGCGTCGTCGGGGACGGGGAGGCGGAGACGGGGCCGCTCGCGGGCTCGTGGCAGTCGGTGGCCTTCGTCGACGCCGCCCGCGACGGCGCGGTCCTGCCGGTGCTGCACCTCAACGGCTGGAAGATCGCCAACCCGACGACGGTGGCCCGGCTCTCCGACGACGACCTCGTGGCCCACCTCGGCGGGCGCGGCTACGCGCCCGTCGTCGTCGAGGGGCCGCACGAGGGCGAGACGTCCGCCGACGTCCACCGCCGGCTGGCCGCGGCGCTCGACGGCTGCCTCGACGGCATCGCGGCCATCCAGGCGCGGGCCCGCGGGCGGGCGGGGGACGACGACCACGAGGTCGTCGGCACGGACGACGTCCCCCGGTGGCCGCTGCTCGTCCTGCGGACGCCGAAGGGCTGGACCGGGCCGGCGGAGGTCGACGGCGAGCGGGTCGAGGGCACCTGGCGCGCCCACCAGGTGCCGATCAGCGAGGTGCGCGGCGACGACGAGAACCGCCGACGTCTCGAGGAGTGGATGCGCTCCTACCGGCCCGAGGAGCTCTTCGACGCCGACGGCCGGCCGCAGCAGGACCTCCTGGACCTCGTGCCCCGGCGGCCCATGAGCGCCAACCCGCGGACGAACGGCGGGTCCGTGTCGCGGCCGCTGCGCCTGGCGGACTTCCGCGACCACGCCGTGGAGGTCCGCGGCCCGGGCGAGACGATGCACTCGCCGACCACGGTGCTCGGCGACTGGCTGGCCCGCGTCGCCGTCGACAACCCGACGACCTTCCGGCTCTTCGGCCCCGACGAGGTGGCCAGCAACCGGCTGCAGGCCGTCGTCGAGGCGGTCGGGCGGGCGTGGGCCGGCAAGGGCGACCCGGACGACGACCGGATGCGCCCGTCCGGCCGCGTCATGGAGGTCCTCAGCGAGCACCTCGTCCAGGGCTGGCTCGAGGGCTACCTGCTGACCGGGCGGCACGGCGTGCTCACGAGCTACGAGGCCTTCGTCCACATCGTCGACTCCATGCTCAACCAGCACGCGAAGTGGTTGAAGGTGACCCGGCAGCTGCCCTGGCGGGACCCGCTGCCCTCGCTCAACTACCTCCTGTCGAGCCACGTGTGGCGCCAGGACCACAACGGCTTCTCGCACCAGGACCCGGGCTTCCTCGACCACGTGGCCACCAAGAAGGCCGAGATCTCGCGGATCTACCTGCCGCCGGACGCCAACACGCTCCTGTCGACGATGGACCACGTCCTGCGCAGCGAGCACTACGTCAACGTCGTCGTCGCTGGCAAGCAGATGGTCCACGACTACCTGCCCGTCCAGGAGGCCGTCGAGCACTGCGCCCGGGGCCTCGGCATCTGGGACTGGGCGAGCTCGGACGAGGGCGAGGAGCCCGACGTCGTGGTCGCGGCGGCGGGCGACGTGCCGACGCTCGAGGCGCTCGCCGCGGTCGACCTCCTGCGGACGCACCTGCCCCGGCTGCGCGTCCGCTTCGTCAACGTCGTCGACCTCATGCGGCTGCAGAGCGCCAGCGAGCACCCGCACGGCATGCCGGACGCCGAGTTCGACGCCGTCTTCACCCGCGATCGGCCGGTCGTCATGGCCTTCCACGGCTACCCGGCGCTGGTGCACCGGCTCACCTACCGGCGGGCCAACAACGGCGGCTTCCACGTCCGCGGCTTCGTCGAGGAGGGGACGACGACGACGCCCTTCGACATGGTGTCCGCCAACGACATGGACCGCTTCCGCCTGGCCGCGGACGTCCTCGAGCGCGTGCCCGGCCTCCTGCCCCGGCACGCCGCCCTCCGGCAGCGGCTCATGGACGCCCGGCGCCGTGCCCGCGAGCACGCCTACGAGCACGGCGAGGACCCGGAGGAGATCAGCGGCTGGCGCTGGCCCCACGGCGGCGTCCACCACGCGATGCCGGCCGGCACCCCCGCGGGCCGCGGCGGCGGGCGGCCGGCGGTCGACGACGCGGGAGACCGGCCGACGCCCTGACCCGTCGTCCGCGCGGGCGGGCGGGACGACGGGGGAAGCCGCGGGCGGGGACGGCGGTTGGCGCCGAGGTGACGACGACGCTTTTCGACCCGATCCGCCTGCGCGACCTCGAGGTGCCCAACCGCATCTGGGTCTCGCCGATGTGCCAGTACTCGTGCGACCCGGTCGGCGCCCCCGGCGTCGTCCACGACTGGCACCTCGTGCACCTCGGCTCCTTCGCCGTCGGCGGCGCGGGCCTCGTCCTCACCGAGGCCGCGGCCGTCAGCCCCGAGGGCCGCATCAGCCCGCAGGACGCGGGGATCTGGACCGACGAGCAGGCGGACGCGTGGCGCCGCGTCGTCGACTTCGTCCACGCCCGGGGCTCCCGGGTCGGCGTCCAGCTCGCGCACGCGGGCCGCAAGGCGTCGACGTACCGCCCCTTCGACGCCCCCGGCACGGGCTCGGTGCCGGCCGAGGAGGGCGGCTGGACGACGGTCGCCCCCAGCGCGGTGGCCTTCGGCCGCTACGCGACGCCGACCGCCCTCGACGACGAGGGCCTCGCCCGCGTGGTCGCCGACTTCGCCGCCGCGACCCGCCGCGCCGAGGCCGCCGGCTTCGACGTCGTCGAGGTCCACGCGGCGCACGGCTACCTGCTGCACCAGTTCCTCTCGCCGCTGGCCAACACCCGCACCGACGGCTACGGCGGCGACCTCGCGGGGCGTGCGCGCCTCCTCCTCGAGGTCGTCGACGCCGTCCGCGCCGCCTGGCCCGAGGGCCGCCCCGTCGTCGTCCGCGTCTCCGGGACCGACTGGGCCGACGGCGGTCTCACCCTCGACGAGGTCGTGCAGGTGTCGGTGTGGCTGCGCGAGCACGGCGTCGACCTCGTCGACGTCTCCAGCGGCGGCGCCGTCCCGGGCGCGGACATCCCCGTCGCCCCCGGCTACCAGGTGCCCCTGGCCGAGGCGGTCCGCCGCGGCGCGGACGTCCCCACGGGCGCCGTCGGCATGATCAGCGACCCGGCCCAGGCGGCCCAGGTCGTCGCCCAGGGCCAGGCGGACGTCGTCCTCCTCGCCCGGGCCCTCCTGCGCGACCCCCGCTGGCCCGAGCGCGCCGCCCGCGAGCTGGGCCACCCCGTGACCCGCCCCCCGCAGTACGACCGCGCCTGACGCCCCCCGGGGACGTCGCCAGGGTCCGCTCCTGACGACTTCGCTGCCGACGTCGAGGGAAACGGGCGCGGGTGACGACGTCGGCGGCGAAGTCGTCGATGAGGGGGCCCTCGGTGCGACGTCGGCAGCAAAGTCGTGCGGGGCCGGCGAGTGCCGCGGAGCGGTGGTCACCGAGCCCTTGGGGCCACCACGACGCGGCACCCCGCGCGCGGGGCGGGGCGGGCACGAGCGGACGGCGCCGGGTGCGCGGCCGGCACGTCAGGCCGGCGCTCCGACCCCGGCGCGACCCAGCCGTACGGCGCCGAGGCAGTGCCAGAGCGCACCCGACGCCGACCGTGGACCCGACCGGACGCGGCGACCCCCGATCGGGTGCCACGGTCAGTCGCCCGGCGCGCAGGCCCGGACGACGAGAGGCTCTGCACGGGGGACGGGATCCATCCCGCCGCTCGTGCAGAGCCTCCGTCGTCACCGTGGGGCGGGGCCGTCAGGCGGTCGCCGCCCCGCCCGTCGCGACGCGGTCGCGGTAGGCGCCCACGGCGTCCTTGAGGGCGGCGAGGACGTACCCCGGCACCTCCATGCCCCGCTGCCCCGCCCACAGCAGCTCGCGCTCGACGCGGGAGATGTCGCGGGCGAAGCCGGCGAGGTCCTCCTCGAGGCCGAGGGTCGAGACGACCTGGCCGTAGTCGGCGTCCTGGCCGGGCTTGTTGACGCCGACGAGGGCGAAGGAGCGCCGGCGCAGGACCTGGGTGAGGCGGACCTGCCACGGCTTGAGGACGCCGGCCTGCACCATCTGGGTCGCGGCGAGCCGGTAGTAGGCGAAGTGGCCGGGCTCCTGCTGCTTGATGGGGGCGACGACGGTGCGCGCGATGGCGTGCTCGCCCATGTCCTCGAGGCCGGCGGAGAGCTTGTTGTAGGCGAGGACGGCGGATCGCTCGGTCGCGGCGCCCGTGAGGTAGTAGAGGAGCCGCGCCACCTCCTGGACCGGGCGCAGGTGCGAGAGCGCGCCCAGCACACGGACCTTGGGGCTGATGACGGTGGTGTTCGGCTCCGCGGGGTCCATCCCGAGGTCCTGCTGCAGCCGGTCGAGGATGAGGCCGTGCTGGATCTCCTGGGGCTGCCAGACGTCGGCGAAGAAGAGCCGGTCCGTCTCGTCGACCTCCGGGAGCAGCGTGAGCAGCTCGAGGACGTTGCGGTCCACCTCGAGCTCCACGCGGGAGAGGTAGCCGATGACCGGCCCGAAGGTCTCCCGCACGCCGACGGCGTCGTGGACCGTCCGGTCCACGCTGTCGAGGGAGATCGGGGGGTGCTTCTCGCCCAGGGTGAGGACGTGGTCCCTCAGCTGCTGGGGGGTGATCGTCGCGCGCGCCACGGCGGAAATGTAAGGCGGGCCTTCGTCCCCGTCACGCCGGGAGGGGCCACCCGGTCGACGGCGTCGCTCGGGCGGGTGGAAACCCTCCCGGACACCGAACCTCGGGCCCCGCGGTGCCGAAGAGAAGGGCTTCGGCGCTAGCGTCGCCGGGTGCCGGGCGAGGAGCAGGACCGTGTCCCCGCCCTCGAGCTCGTGGGGCTCGTCAAGCGGTTCGGCGGCCGCCCGGACGGCCGGCCGGTCGTCGACGGCGTCGACCTCGTCGTCCCCGCCGGCGCCGTGCTCGGGCTCGTGGGCCCCAACGGTGCGGGCAAGACGACGACCCTGTCCATGGCCACGGGCCTGCTCCGCCCGGACGGGGGCACGGTCCGGGTCCTCGGCCACGACGTCTGGGCGGACCCGCGCCGCGGGCCGGTGGCGGCCAAGCGGCTGCTCGGCGTGCTGCCCGACGGGCTGCGCCTGTTCGACCGGCTCTCGGGGCGCGAGCTCGTCCGGACGACGGCGCTCCTGCACGGCCTGCCGCGGGCGACGGCGGAGGAGCGCACGCAGCAGCTGCTCGACGCCCTCGGCCTCGCCGACGCCGCGGAGGGCGTCGTCGTCGACTACTCGGCGGGCATGACGAAGAAGGTGGCGCTCGCCTGCGCGCTCGTCCACGCCCCACGGCTGCTCGTCCTCGACGAGCCCTTCGAGGCGGTGGACCCGCTGTCGGCCCGCGCCATCCGCGAGCTGCTCGACGGCTTCGTCGCCGGGGGCGGCACCGTCGTCCTGTCCAGCCACGTCATGGAGCTCGTCGAGCGGCTGTGCGACCGCGTCGCCGTCGTCGCCGACGGGCGCGTGCTCGCCGCCGGGGCGCTCGACGACGTCCGGCGCGGCCGGACGCTCGAGGAGCGGTTCGTCGAGCTCGCCGGCGCCGGGGGAGCACCGGGCGGCGCGGCGCCCGGGGGAGGGCTGCCGTGGTTGCGGTCGTCCTGAGGCTGCGCCTGGCGCTGTGGGCGGCGTCGTTGCGCCGCGACCGCTGGCGCGTCGTCGTCCTCGTCCTCGGCGGCCTCTACGGGCTCGGCGTCACGGCGGGCGTCGTCGTCGGGCTGGCCGCGCTCGCGGCCGCGCCGGCCGACGTCGCGCGGGGCGTCGTCGTCGTCGGCGGCGCCGTGCTCGTGCTCGCGTGGACGGTCGTGCCGGTCGTCGCCTTCGGCGTCGACCCCTCCCTCGACCCGGCCCGGTTCGCGACCCTGCCGGTCGAGCCGCGCCGGCTCGTCGTGGGCCTCCTCCTCGCGGCGCTCGTGGGGGTGCCCGGGGTCCTCACGCTCGTCGTGGGCCTCGGGTCGGCCCTGCCGTGGGCCGGGCGCGGGGCGGCCGCGGGCCTGCCCGCCGTCGCGGCCGGGCTGCTCGGCGGCGTGCTGGGCGTGCTCACCGCGGTGGCCGCCGGGCGCCTGCTCACCGCGGCCGCCGCCGTCGTCCTCGCGCGCCGCCGGGCGCAGGAGGCCGTCGCGGTCCTCGTCGTCCTGTCGCTCGTCGCGGCGGGCCCCGCCCTCGCGGCCGTGACGGCCCGCGGCGTCACGGTGCCGCGGCCGGGCGCCCTCGTGGACGTCCTCGCGTGGACGCCGCCCGGCCTCGCCTGGGCCGTCGGCGCCGACGTGGCCGCCGGCGCGGCCGGGACGGCGGCGCTCCGGCTGGGGCTCGCGGCCGCCGTCCTCGCGCTGCTGCTCGTCGGGTGGACCGCCGTCCTCGGGCGGCGGCTCGCCGGGCGCGCCGGGGCGGGCGGCGCGGAGGCTCCCTCCGGGCGCGCCCCCGGGCGGCACGGGCGGGGCCCGCACCTGCCCGACGGCGCCCGCTGGGCCGTCGCGGCGCGGTGCCTGCGGTACTGGCGGCGGGACCCGCGGTACCTCGTCGCCGCGGCCGGGGGGCTGCTCCTGCCGCTCGGCCTCGGCGCCCTCGCGGTGGCCGGCGCCCTGCCGGTGCCGCTGCTGTGGACGGCCGGCGCCCTCGCCGGTCTCGTCCTCGGCACGGCCCTCCACAACGACGTCGCCCTCGACGGGCCGGCCTTCTGGTCCCACCTCGCCGTCGGCGTCCGCGGCGTCGACGACCGCGCCGGGCGGGTGCTGGCCCAGCTGCTGTGGGCGCTGCCGACGACGGCCGCCGTCGCCCTGGGCGGGGCCGCGGCCGCCGTCGCCGCCGGGCGCGCCGCGGGGGCGGGCGGCCCCGGCCCGGACGGCCCCGTCGCCGAGGCCGCCTGGGCGGCGGGCTCCCTCGCCTCCGCCGTGGCCCTCCTGCTCGCCGGCACGGCCGTGTCGTCGGTGCTGTCCGCCGTCCGGCCCTACCCGGCGCAGGCCGCCGACGAGAGCCCCTTCGGGTCGCCGAGCGGCGCCGCGCTGCCGGGGGCGCTGGCCCAGTCCCTCGTCCTGCTCGGCACCGGCGTGCTGGCCCTCCCCGCGCTGGTCGCGGCCCTGCTCGGCGTCGTGTGGCAGCCGGCGGCGGCCGTCGTGGCGCTCGCCCTGGCCCTCGGCGGCGGGGCCGTGCAGGTGGTCGCCGGCGTCCGGGCCGGCGGTGCGCTCGTCGACCGGCGGGGGCCCGAGCTGCTCGCCGCGGTGCGCCGGGACCGCTGACGCCGGCGCCCGGGGTGACGTGGGCCACACCCGTGCGGCGGGCCTCGCTCGTCGCCGGGGGCGCCCCGGCGGGTGCGGCAGGATGCGGCGCATGCCTGCCGCACCGAGCGTGTCCTACTCGATCACCATCCGCCTCGAGCTCCCGGCCCGGCCCACGGCCGTCAGCGAGCTGACCTCCGTCATCGAGAGCAGCCACGGGATCGTCACCGCGCTCGACGTCACGGCCTCCGGCGCCGGCCGGGTGCGGGTCGACCTCACCTGCGCCACGCGGGGGACCGACCACGCGGAGGAGATCGTCGAGGCCCTGCGCGGCCTCGAGGGCGTGGCGATGGGGCGGGTGTCGGACCGGACCTTCCTCGCGCACCTCGGCGGCAAGATCTCGGTCGAGCCCAAGATGCCGATCCGCACGCGCGACGACCTCTCGCTCATCTACACGCCGGGCGTCGCCCGGGTCTGCGAGGCCATCGCCAAGGAGCCGGCCGACGCGCGCCGCCTCACCATCAAGCGCAACACCGTCGCGGTCGTCACGGACGGCACCGCGGTGCTGGGCCTCGGCGACATCGGCCCGCTCGCGGCGCTGCCCGTCATGGAGGGCAAGGCGGCGCTCTTCAAGCGCTTCGGCGGCATCGACGCCTTCCCGATCTGCCTCGACACGACCGACACCGAGGAGATCATCGCGGCGGTCAAGGCCATCGCCCCCGTCTTCGCGGGCATCAACCTCGAGGACATCGCGGCGCCGCGCTGCTTCGAGATCGAGGACCGCCTGCGCGACGAGCTCGACATCCCCGTCTTCCACGACGACCAGCACGGCACCGCCATCGTCTGCACCGCCGCGCTGCTCAACGCCCTCAAGGTCGTCGGCAAGCAGCTGCCCGACGTCCGCGTCGTCATGTCGGGCGCGGGCGCCGCCGGCACCGCCGTCCTCAAGCTGCTCCTCGCCGCGGGCGCGCGCGACGTCGTCGTCGCCGACATCGACGGCGTCGTCCACACCGGGCGCCCCGACCTCCACCCGTCCTCGCGCTGGACCGCGGAGAACACCAACCCGCGCGGCCTCACGGGGACGCTCGTGGAGGCGCTCGCCGACGCGGACGTCTTCATCGGCGTCAGCGCGCCGAACATCCTCACCGGCGACGACATCGCGACGATGGCGTCGGACGCCGTCGTCTTCGCGCTCGCCAACCCCACGCCCGAGGTCGACCCGACGGCGGCCGCCGAGCACGCGGCCGTCGTGGCCACCGGCCGCAGCGACTTCGCCAACCAGATCAACAACGTGCTCGCGTTCCCCGGCGTCTTCCGCGGGCTGCTCGACGCGCAGTCCCACTCGATCGACGAGGCCATGCTCCTCGCCGCCGCGCGGGCGCTGGCCGCCGTCGTCGCCGACGACGAGCTCAACGCCGCCTACATCGTCCCGAGCGTCTTCCACCCCGACGTCGCGACGGTCGTCGCCGAGGCCGTCGAGAAGGCGGCGCGCGCCGCCGGCGCCGGCGAGACGCCGTCCCCCGTCGTCGCGGCCACCGAGGCGGCCGCGGGCACGGACGCCGGCTCGTCGGCCGGCGCCGTCGCCGGGGTGCTCTGAGCCCCTCGGGCGGCGGCGGGGCCCACGGCCTCGCCGGCCGCCTGCTCGTGGCGCTGCCGGCGCTCGAGCAGGACGAGTTCCGGCGGACCGTCGTGCTGCTCCTCCACCACGACGACGAGGGCGCCACGGGAGTCGTGCTCAACCGGCCGATGCCCGTGCGGGTGGACGCCGTCCTGCCGCCGTGGCAGGAGCACGTGAGCGCGCCCGCCCGGCTCTTCCGCGGCGGGCCCGTCGGCCTCGACTCGGCCCTCGGGCTCGTCGTCGTGCCCGGCGACGGGCCCGAGCCGCCGGGGGTCCGGCGCCTCCACGGCGCGCTCGGCCTCGTCGACCTCGACGCCGACCCGGGGACGGTCTCCCGGGCCGGCAGCGGCGTCCGGGTCTTCGCGGGCTCGGCCGGGTGGGGGCCGGGCCAGCTGGAGGGCGAGCTGGTGGACGGCGCCTGGCTCGTGCTCGACGCCGAGGCGGGGGACGCCGTCACCCCCGACCCCGGCGGGCTGTGGCGGGCCGTGCTCGGCCGCCAGCCCGGCCGCCTGCGTCTGCTCGCGAGCTTCCCCGCCGACCCCTCGCACAACTGACCGGGCCGGCCCCGCGGGCGGCGACGCGGGGCCTCGGCGGGCGCCCGCCGTCGGGCGGCCGACGTACGATCCGGGGCATGACCTCCTCGCCGCCCGAGCCCCCTCGCAGCCCGTCGGCGGAGCCGTCCCGCTCCACCACGTCCGTGCTCGAGCGCGAGCTCGTCGAGCAGCCGCAGCTCTCCGAGCCGGGCGACCACGAGCGCTTCGCGCACTACGTGCGCAAGGAGAAGATCATGAGCTCGGCCCTCTCGGGCGAGCCCGTGACGGCGCTCTGCGGCAAGGTCTGGGTGCCGGGCCGCGACCCGCAGAAGTTCCCCGTCTGCCCGGCGTGCAGGGAGATCTACGAGGGCCTGCGCGAGCCCGCCGACGGCGGCCCGGGCGACGGGAAGTGAGCCCCCGGACCACCGGCGGTCGTCGGGGGACGCCCGCCGCGTGAGCAGCAGCACCGCCCGCGCCACCACCGTCCCCGCCTCCGTCGCCGCCGGCGCCTCGCCGGACGGCCGTCGGCCGCTGCGCGCCTGGCAGCGCGCCGCCCTGGACCTCTACGACGCCGAGCCCGGCCGCGAGGACTTCCTCGTCACGGCCACGCCCGGCGCCGGCAAGACGACGTTCGCGCTGTCGCTCGCCTCGCGGCTGCTCCAGCGCCGCGTCGTCGACCGCGTCGTCGTCGTCTGCCCCACCGACCACCTGCGCACCCAGTGGGCCGACGCGGCCGACCGCGCCGGCCTCGTCCTCGACCCCTCGCTGCCCAACTCCGTCGGCCCCGTGCCGGCCGGGGCGCAGGGGTACGTGACGACGTACGCGCAGGTCGCCGGCAAGCCGGCGCTGCACGCCGCGCGGTCCACGGCGCGGCGGACGCTCGTCGTCCTCGACGAGGTGCACCACGCCGGCGACGGCCTCTCCTGGGGCGAGGCGTGCGCCGAGGCCTTCGGCGGCGCCCGCCGACGGCTGTCGCTCACGGGCACGCCCTTCCGCACGAAGCCGGGGGAGCGCATCCCCTTCGTCCACTACGAGGACGTCGGCGGCGGCGAGCTCCGGAGCCGCGCCGACTACACCTACGGCTACCGCGACGCCCTCGCCGACGGCGTCGTGCGCCCCGTCGTCTTCGCCGCGTACACGGGCACCTCGCGCTGGCGGAACAGCGCGGGCGAGGTGGTCGCCGCGTCGCTGTCCGAGCCGGGCACGCGTTCCGTCGAGGCCGCGGCGTGGAAGACGGCGCTCGACCCGCGCGGCGGCTGGGTGCCCCACGTCGTCGCCGCCATGGACGACCGGCTCACGCACCTGCGCGAGCACGCCATGCCCGACGCGGGCGCCCTCGTCCTCGCGAGCGACCAGGACGACGCCCGCGCCTACGCCAAGGTCGTGCGGCGGGTGACGGGCCACGAGCCTGTCCTCATCCTCTCCGACGACCCGCGCGCCTCCTCGAAGATCGAGGAGTTCGCCGCGGGCACGCAGCGCTTCGCCGTCTGCGTCCGGATGGTGTCCGAGGGCGTCGACGTCCCCCGCGCCGCGTGCCTGGCCTGGATGACGAGCTACCGGACGCCGCTCTTCTTCGCCCAGGCCGTGGGCCGCGTCGTGCGCGCCCGCAGCCGCCGCGAGCAGGCCACGGTGTTCCTCCCGGCCGTGCGCCCGCTGCTCGCGCTGGCGGCCGAGCTCGAGAGCGAGCGCGAGCACGTCATCCCCGCGCCGGCGCAGGCCGCCGACGACGAGCTCGACCTGCTGCCGCGCCCCGAGCGCGAGGCGTCCGACGGCCTCGGCGAGCACGAGTCGCTGGAGGCCGACGCGCAGTTCGCGCACGTCCTCCACGGCGGCCGGGCCGTCCTCGGGGAGGGCGACGGCGAGCCGCTGGGGGAGGAGGCCGAGGACTTCCTCGGCATCCCGGGCCTGCTCACGCCCGAGCAGACGGCGTCCCTCCTCGCCAGCCGCGACGAGGAGACCCGCCGCCGCGCGGGCGCCCGCCGTGACGAGCCCGACGAGCCCGCGGACCTGCCGGCCGAGCCCGAGGAGGAGCTCGCCTCCTGGCGCGCCACCGCGGGGCTGCGGCGCGAGGTCAACCGCCTCGTCGGCCAGGTGGCCGCACGCACCGGCGTGCCGCACGCCGTCGTCCACCGCCGCCTGCGGACCGCGGTGCCCGGCCCGGCGTCGGCCACCGCGCCGCCGCAGGTCCTCGAGAAGCGGCGCGACCACCTGCTGGCGTCGCTGTAGCCGGGGGCGCCGCCCGGGACGGCGCCCGATGTCCCACTCCGCGGGACGGCGTCCGATGTCCCACTCCGCGGGACGGCGTCCGATGTCCCACTCCGCGGGACGGCGTCCGATGTCCCACTCCGCGGGACGGGGTGCGGCCGACAGGTGGACCGCGAGAGGATCCACCGGTCCCGCGGGCGCCCGTCGCCCCGCCGTCCCACCCGCGCCCGGGAGGTCCCATGGCCGAGGTCCGCCCCTCGCCGCCCGTGCTGCGCGTCGCCCTGCTCGGCTGCGGCGTCGTCGGCTCGGCGGTGGCGCGCCAGCTGGTGGAGCAGGCCGACGAGCTCGCCGCCCGCGCCGGGGCGCGCCTCGAGCTCGTCGGCATCGCCGTCCGTCGCGCCGGCCGGCGCCGCGAGCCGGGCATCGACCCCGCGCTCCTCACGACCGACGCCGAGGGCCTCGTCGAGCGGGCCGACGTCGTCGTCGAGGTCATCGGCGGCATCGAGCCCGCGCGCGGGCTGCTGCTGCGCGCCATGGCCGCGGGCGCGTCGGTCGTCACGGCCAACAAGGCCCTGCTCGCCGAGGACGGCCCCCGGCTCTACGCCGCGGCCGACGCGGCGGGGGTCGACCTCTACTTCGAGGCCGCCGTGGCCGGGGCCATCCCCATCGTCCGGCCGCTGCGCGACTCGCTCGTCGGCGACCGGGTCGAGCGGGTCCTCGGCGTCGTCAACGGGACGACGAACTTCGTCCTCGACCGCATGGACTCGACCGGCGCCGGCTTCGAGGAGGCCGTGCAGGAGGCGCAGTCGCTCGGCTACGCGGAGGCCGACCCGACGGCCGACGTCGAGGGCTTCGACGCCGCGGCCAAGGCGGCGATCATCGCGTCGCTGGCCTTCCACACCCGGGTCCGGGCGGCCGACGTGCACCGCGAGGGCATCACCGGCGTCACGGCGGGCGACGTCGCCGCCGCCCGGGACGCCGGCGCCGTCGTCAAGCTCCTCGCCATCTGCGAGCGCACCGCGCCGACCGGTGACGGCGACGCCGAGGGCGGCGTCTCCGTCCGCGTGCACCCCGCGATGGTCCCGCGCGAGCACCCGCTGGCCGGGGTCCGCGGCGCCTTCAACGCCGTCTTCGTCGAGGCGCGCTCCGCCGGGTCGCTGATGTTCTACGGCCAGGGCGCGGGCGGGGAGCCCACCGCCAGCGCGGTGCTCGGCGACCTCGTCGCCGTCGCGCGCCACCGGGTCGTCGGCGGGCGGGGCTCGTCGGAGTCGGCCTACGCCGACCTGCCGGTGCGGCCGATGGGCGAGGCCGTCACCCGGTACCACGTGCGCCTCGAGGTCCACGACCGTCCCGGTGTCCTCGCGCAGGTGGCGCAGGTCTTCGCCGACCACGGCGCCAGCGTCGAGACCGTCCGCCAGACCCCCCTCGGCGGCGAGCCGGGCGGCAGCGCCGCCCTCGTCGTCGCCACGCACGAGGCGCCCGACGCGGCGCTGGCGGCCACCGTCGAGGCGCTCGCCGCCTCGCCCGCGGTCCTCGGCGTCACCTCGGTGCTCCGTGTCGAGGGCACCTGACCCGACGCCCGACCCACGTCGCCCGGCGAGCCGGGGGGCACGGCGACCAGCAGACCCGCAGCACCCAGCAGGAGGAGGACCCCGGTGGCCCACGTGTGGCGCGGCGTGATCGAGGAGTACCGCGACCGGCTGCCCTTCGGCCCGGACGACCCCGTGGTCACCCTCGGGGAGGGCGGCACCCCGCTCGTGCGCGCGCACGCGCTGTCCGAGCGCACCTCCTGCGAGGTGTGGGTCAAGGTCGAGGGCTGCAACCCCACCGGCTCCTTCAAGGACCGCGGCATGACGACGGCCATCTCCCGCGCGAGGGCGCTCGGGGCCCGCGCCGTCATCTGCGCGTCCACCGGCAACACCTCGGCGTCGGCCGCGGCCTACGCGACGGCGGCCGGGATGGCCTGCGGCGTGCTCGTGCCCGAGGGCAAGATCGCGCTCGGCAAGCTGAGCCAGGCCATCGCCCACGGCGCCACGCTCCTGCAGGTCGAGGGCAACTTCGACGACTGCCTCGACCTGGCCCGCAAGCTCGCGGAGTCCTACCCCGTCGAGCTCGTCAACAGCGTCAACCCGTACCGCATCGAGGGCCAGAAGACGGGCGCCTTCGAGGTCGTCGACGTCCTCGGCGACGCCCCGGACATCCACTGCCTGCCCGTCGGGAACGCCGGCAACATCACGGCGTACTGGAAGGGCTACACCGAGTACGCGCGCGACGGGGGCACGTCGGGCTCTCCCGGCCCGGCCACGCGCACGCCGCGGATGTGGGGCTTCCAGGCGGCGGGCGCCGCGCCCATCGTGCTGGGGCACCCCGTGGACCAGCCCGAGACGCTGGCGACGGCGATCCGCATCGGCAACCCCGCGTCCTGGCAGCAGGCCGTCGCGGCGCGCGACGAGTCGGGCGGCCTCGTCGGCAGCGTCACGGACGAGGAGATCCTCGCCGCGCACCGTCTCCTGTCGAGCGAGGACGGCGTCTTCGTCGAGCCCGCCTCGGCCGCGGGCGTCGCGGGCCTGCTCCAGCGGCACGCCGCCGGCGAGCTCGACCCGGGCCAGCGTGTGGTCATCACCGTCACGGGCCACGGGCTCAAGGACCCCCAGTGGGCCCTGCGCGCGGCCGACGGCGGCGACGTCCAGCCGGTGCGCGTGCCCGTCGACGCCATGACGGCGGCGGGCGCCCTCGGCCTCGAGGGCTGACGGCGTGAGCGCGCTGCGCCGCGGCGGGGCCCCCGGGACGTCGGCCCGCGCCGACGTGCCGGCCTCGAGCGCCAACCTCGGGCCCGGGTACGACGCCGTCGGCCTGGCCCTCGAGCTCCGCGACGAGCTCGAGGTCGAGGTGCTGCCGGCCGACCACCCCGCCGCGGCCGCCGCGCCGACGGGCGCGCCCGGCGCCGTCGTCGCCGTCGAGGGGCAGGGCGCCGGCCGCGTGGGGGAGGGCGAGGGGCACCTCGTCGTCCGGGCGCTGCGCGCCGCGCTCGCCCGTGCCGGCGCGCCGCAGCCGGTGCTCGGCCTCCGGTGCCGCAACGGCGTGCCCTTCGGGCGCGGGGCCGGGTCGTCCGCCGCCGCCGTCGTCGGCGGGGTCGTCCTCGCGCGCGGGCTGCTCGAGGACCCGTCGGCGCTCGACGACGAGGTGGCGCTCGACGTCGCCGCGACGATGGAGGGCCACGCCGACAACGCCGCGGCGAGCCTGCTCGGCGGGGTCACGCTCGGCTGGGTCGAGGGTGCCGCGGACGACGGCGACGACGGCGCGGGCATGCCCCTGCCCGGTCGCCGCGCGGGCCTGCGCTTCCGGGCCGTGCGGGTGGACCCGCACCCGGACCTCCGCGTCGTCCTCGCCGTGCCCGGCGTCGAGCTCCTCACCGCGACGGCCCGCGCGATGCTGCCCGCCGTCGTCCCGCACGCGGACGCGGCGTTCGTCGCCGGTCGCAGCGCGCTGCTGCCGCAGGCGCTCTCGCGCGTGCCGGAGCTGCTCCTGCCCGCGACGGCCGACCGCCTGCACCAGCGCTACCGCGCGCCGGCGGCCCCGGCGACGGCCGCCCTCGTCGCGGACCTGCGCGGCCGGGGCCTCGCCGCCGCCGTCTCCGGCGCCGGGCCGAGCGTCGTCGTGCTGGGGACGTCCGCGGCGCTGCGCGACGAGGTCGCCGCCCACGCCCCGGGCTGGGACGTCCTCGCGCCGGACGTCGCCCACGAGGGCGCGCGCTGGTCCGCCGGCTGACCTCCCGCCCCGCACGACGTGGTCCCCGGCGTGACGTCGGAGACGCGTCGCAGGTGCGAAGTCGACGCCGACTTCGCGGTGGGAGGCGTCGTGGGCGTTAAGTCGACGCCGACTTCGCGTGGGGAGGGGCCCTGGGCGTGAAGTGGGCGTCGACTTCGCGTGGGGACGGGCCCTGGGCGTGAAGTGGGCGCCGACTTCGCGCGCGTCGGGGGGCCCGTGGCGTGAGGGCGGCGCCGGCGTCGCCCTCGCAGCGGCCCGTGTCGTGACGGGGTCGTCGTCGCGCCCCGGCCGCGCCGGCGCTGCTGCGGACGGGCGACGTGCCGCGTGCTCCGGGGACGCGGCCGTCCCGGTGCTACAGTCGGAGAGCCGGACGCACCCGTGCACGTCCGAGCGCTCCCGTCCCCCCGCAGTCCCCGGGCCTCCGCCCGCGGGTCGTGGTGACCGGACGGACGCCCGGAGCGGGTCGCCGCCGAGCCGCCGGCCACGTCGCCGTCGCTCGCGTCGTCCGAGCACGCACCCACCCCTCGCCCACCCGGGCCCCGCCCGGGTCGAGCACCGACGGGGTGTGCCCTGCCGGTCCCGCCCAGCGCCGGGCCGGCGCACCGCGTGGCTCCACCCCCGAGCCGCCGACCAGGGGAAGGACCTCTGTGACCGACACCACCGACATCGCGCAGCCCGCCGCTGCCGCCGCCCGCCGGGCGCCCCTCTCGCAGCTGCGCCTCGGCCAGCTGCAGGAGCTGGCGACCTCCCTCGGCGTGCAGGGCACCGCGACGATGCGCAAGAGCGACCTGCTCGCGGCCATCCGCGCCGAGCAGGGCGGCTCCGCCCGCGGCGCCCGGGCCGAGGCCCCCGCCGCGGACGCCGGCGAGCGCACCGCCGCCACCAGCACCACCGCCCCCCGGGCCGCCGCGCCCGCCGAGGCCCCCGCGGCCCCGCCCCAGCCGCGCCGCGGCGACGACGCCCCGTCGTCGGCCGCCGTCGCGGAGGCCGCCCCCGCGGCCGAGGCCCGCCAGGGCCGTCGCCCCCGCCGCGCGGAGCGCTCCGCCGGCGCCCCCGCCGTGACCCGCGACGACACCGCCGCGCCGCCGGCGGACACGGCCCCGGAGCCGGTCGTCGAGCGGGCGGCCGCGCGCGGCGACGACGCCCCGCGCGCCGAGGGCATCGAGCTCCCGCGGCGGGCCGACCGCCCCGAGCCGGAGCAGCGCCAGGACCGCGGTGAGCGCACCGACCGCGGGGACCGCACGGAGCGTCAGGACCGGGCGCCGCGCCAGGAGCGCGGCCCGCGCCAGGACCGCCAGGGCCAGCAGGAACGCCAGGGCCAGCAGGGCCAGCAGGACCGGCAGGACCGGCAGGACCGGGGCGACCGCCAGGACCGGGCCCAGGGCGCCCAGGGCGACCAGCGCCTCGACGCGCGGGCGCAGCTGGAGCAGCAGCTCGACCTCCGCGAGCGCGCCCGCCACGGCGACGGCGACGGCGACCGCACCGAGCAGGGCGGCCGCCGCGGCGACCGCCCCGAGCGCGGGGACCGCGCCGACCGGGCCGACCGCTTCGAGCGCACCGACCGGGCCGACCGGGGCGGCGCGCAGGACGGAGACGACGACGACGAGCTCGGCGGCCGCCGCGGCCGTCGCGGCCGCTACCGCGACCGCAAGCGTCGCGGCCGCGACGGCGGCGCGCCCCAGGGCGGCGTCGCGCAGGACGCCGAGCCGGAGGTCGGGGACGACGAGGCGCTCGTCACCGTCGCGGGCGTCCTCGACGTCCTCGACAGCTACGCCTTCGTCCGCACGTCCGGCTACCTGCCGGGCCCGAACGACGTCTACGTCACGCTCGCCCAGCTGAAGAAGCACGGGATGCGCAAGGGCGACGTCGTCACGGGCGCCGTCCGCGCCCGCGGCGAGGGCGACGGCAGCGGCGAGGACGCCCCCGGCGGCAGCGGCCGCGGCGGGCGCCAGCAGCGGCAGCAGCGCGCGCAGAAGTTCAACCCGCTCGTGCGCGTCGACACCGTCAACGGCCTGGCGCCGGACGAGGCCCGCCGCCGCCCGGACTTCTCCAAGCTGACGCCGCTCTACCCCCAGGAGCGCCTGCGCCTGGAGACCGAGCGCGGCCAGTACACGCAGCGCGTCATCGACCTCGTCGCCCCCATCGGCAAGGGCCAGCGCGGCCTCATCGTCGCGCCGCCCAAGGCCGGCAAGACGATCGTCATGCAGCAGATCGCCAACGCGATCACGCGCAACAACCCGGACGTCCACCTCATGGTCGTGCTCGTCGACGAGCGCCCCGAGGAGGTCACCGACATGCAGCGGACGGTGAAGGGCGAGGTCATCGCCTCGACCTTCGACCGGCCGGCCGAGGACCACACGACGGTCGCCGAGCTCGCCATCGAGCGGGCCAAGCGCCTCGTGGAGCTGGGGCACGACGTCGTCGTGCTCCTGGACTCCCTCACGCGCCTGTCGCGGGCCTACAACACCTCGGCCCCGGCGTCCGGCCGCATCCTGTCCGGCGGCATCGACGCCTCGGCGCTGTACCCGCCGAAGCGCTTCTTCGGCGCCGCCCGCAACATCGAGAACGGCGGCTCGCTGACGATCCTCGCCTCGGCGCTCGTCGAGACCGGCTCCAAGGCCGACGAGGTCATCTTCGAGGAGTTCAAGGGCACGGGGAACATGGAGCTGCGCCTCGCGCGGCACCTGGCCGACAAGCGGATCTTCCCGGCGGTCGACGTCAACGCGTCGGGCACCCGCCGCGAGGAGATCCTCATGTCCCCCGAGGAGATGAAGGTCGTCTACAAGCTCCGCCGCGTGCTGGGGGCGCTCGACGCCACGCAGGCCATCGAGCTCGTCCTCGGCAAGCTGCGCGAGACGGGCAGCAACGCGGAGTTCCTCATGCAGGTGCAGCGGACGGCCCCGGCCGGCCCCACCGAGGGGCGCAGCGAGCTCAGCCGGGACTGACCGGCGACCGCCCCGCCCGGCCGACGGACGCCGTCGGCCGGGCGGGGACGCGTCCCGGACCCGCCGTCCGCGGGGACCGGGAAGCCGGGGGCCCCTCCCGTGGTTGGGGAGAGGGCGCCCACCGCTCTGGCAGGATGGGCACGAGGGTCCCGGTTCACGTGCGCGCACCCGCGCGGCACGACCCGGGACCGGCGACGACAAGGAGCACCAGATGAAGGCCGGGCAGCACCCCGAGTACGTGACGACCGTCGTGCAGTGCACGTGCGGCGCCAGCTTCACCACCCGCAGCACGTCGAAGGCCGGCGAGATCAAGGCCGACGTCTGCTCCGCCTGCCACCCGTTCTACACGGGCAAGCAGAAGATCCTCGACACCGGCGGCCGCGTGGCCCGCTTCCAGGCGCGCTACGGCAAGACCGCCGCGAAGTAGTCCCCCGCCGACGGCGCCGTCCCCCACCCGGGGGGCGGCGCCGTCGTCGTGCTCCGACGTCCCGGGCACCCCCGGCGACCAGCCCGGCCCCCCACCGGGGGCACCCCGCGAGGAGGACGCCGTGCGCGACGCCGTCGTACCGCTGCTGGAGGAGCACGCCGCCCTCGAGCAGCAGCTGGCCGACCCGGCGCTGCACGCCGACCCCGCCCTGGCCCGCCGGGTCGGGCGCCGGTACGCCGAGCTCGGCGGGCTCGTCCGCGCCGAGGCCGAGCGCGTGGCCGCCGCCGAGGACGTCGGGGCGGCGGAGGCCCTCGCCGCGGAGGACCCGTCCTTCGCCGAGGAGCTGCCGGCCCTGCGGGAGCGCGCCGCGGCCACCGCCGAGCGCGTCCGCCGCCTGCTCGTGCCGCGCGACCCCGACGACGGCCGCGACGTCATCCTCGAGGTGCGGGCGGGGGAGGGCGGCGAGGAGTCCGCGCTCTTCGCCGGCGACCTCGTCCGCATGTACCTGCGCCTGGCCGAGCGGCGCGGGTGGAGGACCGAGGTGCTCGACGCCGCGCCGTCCGACCTCGGTGGCTACAAGGAGATCTCCCTCGCCGTGCGCGGCCGCGGCGGCGACCCCGCGGACGGCGTCTACGCCGCGCTGAAGTTCGAGGGCGGCGTGCACCGCGTCCAGCGGGTGCCCGTCACCGAGTCGGCCGGCCGCATCCACACCTCCGCCGCGGGCGTCCTCGTCCTGCCGGAGGCCGACGAGGTCGACGAGGTCGACGTGGACCCGGCCGACCTGCGCGTCGACGTCTTCCGCTCCTCCGGGCCCGGCGGGCAGAGCGTCAACACGACGGACTCGGCCGTGCGGATCACGCACCTGCCGACGGGCCTCGTCGTCTCGTGCCAGAACGAGAAGAGCCAGCTGCAGAACCGCGAGCAGGCGCTGCGCATCCTCCGGGCGCGGCTGAGGGCGCTGGCCGCCGAGGAGGCCGCCGAGACGGCCGCCGGGCTGCGGCGGGCCCAGGTGCGCACCGTCGACCGCTCCGAGCGGATCCGCACCTACAACTTCCCCGAGAACCGCATCAGCGACCACCGCACCGGCTACAAGGCGTACAACCTCGACACGGTGCTCGACGGCGACCTCGACGCCGTCCTGGAGTCCTGCGCGCGCGCCGACGAGGACGCGCGGCTGGCGGCGGCGGGGACCCCCTGAGCGCCCCGGCCGACGGCGGGGCCGTCGACCCCGGCGTCCTCGTCCGCCGGGCCGCCGCGCGGCTCGCCGCGGCGGGCATCCCGAGCCCCCGCCCCGACGCCGAGGCGCTGCTCGCCTCCGTGCTCGGCGTCGACCGGGCCGCCGCCCGCCTCGCCGCCCTGCGCGGCGACGCCCTCCCGCCGGGGACCGCGGCCGCCCTGGAGGTGCTCGTCGACCGCCGGGCCGCGCGCGAGCCCCTCCAGCACCTCACCGGCCGCGCGCCCTTCGACGGGCTCGACCTCGCCGTCGGCCCCGGCGTCTTCGTGCCGCGGCCCGAGACCGAGGGGCTCGCGCGGGCGGCGGCCGCCGCGGCGGCCGCGGTCGGCCGCCGGCGGGGGAGGCCCCCCGTCGTCGTCGACCTCTGCGCGGGGTCCGGGGCGCTCGCGCTCGCCGTCGCCGCGCGGGTGCCCGACGCCCGCGTCACCGCGGTCGAGCTGTCGCCGGACGCGCTCGCGTGGGCGCGCCGGAACGTGCGGGCGCTGGGCGCCGAGGGCGGCGCCGTCCCCGCCGACCGGCCCGGCGGGCCCGTCCGGCTGCTCGCCGGGGACGTCACGGCCCCGCTCGCGGCCGTGCCCGACCTGGCGGCCCTCGTCGGCGACGTCGACGTCGTCGTCAGCAACCCCCCGTACATCCCGCCCGGCGCGGTGCCGGTGGACCCCGAGGTCCGCGACCACGACCCGGCGCTCGCCCTCTACGGGGGCGGGGACGACGGCCTGCTCGTGCCGCGGGCCGTGCTGGCCGTGGCGGCGCGCCTGCTCGCCCCGGGCGGCGTCGTCCTCGTCGAGCACGCCGAGGTCCAGCAGGAGGCCCTGCTGGCGCTCCTCGCCGCCGGCCCCGGCGCCCCGGACGCCGGGAGCTGGCGCGGCGCGACGGGCGCCGCCGACCTCACGGGACGCCCGCGGTGGGTCCAGGCCGTCCGCACGGCCGCGGCGTGCCACGATGCGCCGTCGTGAGCACGCTCTCCGACTGCCGTGACCCCGACGGCCGCGACGCGGGCCTCGCGGCCGCCGAGGACGCCCTGCGTCGCGGCGCCCTCGTGGTGCTGCCGACCGACACCGTCTACGGCGTGGGGGCCGACGCCTTCGACCCGGCCGCCGTCGCCGCGCTGCTGGCCGCCAAGGGCCGCGACCGCTCGATGCCGCCGCCCGTCCTCGTCCACGACGTCCGCTCGGTCGACGCGCTCGTCGAGCGCTCGGCCAGCGGGGCGTCGTCGTCCGTCGACGCCCTCGCCGAGGCCTTCTGGCCCGGCGGCCTCACCCTCGTCTGCTGGGCGCAGCCCTCGTTGCGCTGGGACCTCGGCGACACCGGCGGCACCGTCGCGGTCCGCGTGCCCGACGACGACGTGGCCCGCGCCCTCCTCGCCCGCACCGGCCCGCTCGCGGTCAGCAGCGCCAACCTCACCGGGGAGGCGCCCGGCGCCACCGCCGAGGAGGCCCGGACCCAGCTCGGCGAGGCCGTCGAGGTCTACCTCGAGGACGGCCCCCGCGACGGCGGCGCCCCCTCGACCGTGCTCGACCTCACCGGCGCGCGCCCCGAGGTGCTGCGCGAGGGCGCCGTCTCCCTCGAGGAGCTGCGCCGCGTCGTGCCCGACGTCCGCGCGGTCGCCCCGCCCCCGCCGCCGGCCGGACCCGCCGACGACGGCGCGACGGCGGACGCGACCACCGACGCGCCGGCCACGGACGCGCCGGCCACGGACGCGCCGGCCACGGACGCGCCGGCCACGGACGCGCCGGCCACGGACGCGCCGGCCACGGACGCGCCGGCCACGGACGGACCGCGCCCCGCCGGCGAGCCCGGCGCCGGGTCGGAGGAGCCGGGCACCGCCGCCGACGACACCGGCCGGTGAGGGCCTACCTCCTCGTCCTCGTCACCGCCGCGGCGGTGACGTACCTCGTCACGCCGCTCGCCCGCCGCCTCGCCGCGCGGGTCGGCGCCGTCACCCCCCTGCGCGAGCGGGACGTCCACTCCGTCCCCACCCCGCGGCTCGGCGGGACGGCGATGCTCGTCGGCCTGGCCGCGTCCTTCGTCGTCGCGAGCCGGCTGCCGTTCCTCGAGGGCGTCTTCGCGTCCTCGGGGGCGTGGGCCGTCCTCGGGGCCGCGGCGATCGTCTGCCTGCTCGGCGTCGCCGACGACATCTGGGGGCTCGACGCCCTCGCCAAGCTCGGCGGGCAGGTCCTGGCCGCGTCGCTGCTGGCGTGGCAGGGCGTGCAGCTGCTGTCGCTGCCGGTCTTCGGGGTGACGGTCGGCTCGGGACCCGTCTTCTTCGCGCTCACGGTGCTGGCCGTCGTCGTGGCGGTCAACGCCGTCAACTTCATCGACGGGCTCGACGGCCTGGCCGCCGGGGTCATGCTCGTCTCCGGGTCGGCCTTCTTCGTCTACACCTACCTGCTGAGCCAGGACACGAGCCCGGGGGACTACTCGAACCTCGCGACGCTCGTGGCCGCCGCGCTCGTCGGCTGCTGCCTCGGCTTCCTGCCGCACAACGCCCACCCCGCGCGGATCTTCATGGGGGACTCCGGGTCGATGCTCCTCGGCCTCCTGCTCGCCGCCGGCGGCGTGGCCGCCACGGGGGTGGACCCGGCCGTCGTCTCGCAGGTCCAGGTCGTCCCGGTGTACCTGCCCCTGCTCCTGCCGCTGGCGGTCCTGCTCCTGCCGCTCCTCGACCTCGTGTGGGCGGTCGTGCGGCGCCTGGCGAAGGGGCAGTCGCCCTTCACGCCCGACCGCCTGCACCTGCACCACCGGCTCCTCGACCTCGGCCACAGCCACGGCCGCGCCGTCGGGATCATGGCCGCGTGGGCGGGCGTCGTCTCCTACGGGGCCGTCTCGACCGCCTTCCTGCCGCTCCCGGTCGCGCTGGCCGGCTGCGCCGTGGCGGTGCTCGTCGTCACGCTCGTCACGCTGCGGATCCGCAAGGCCGGGGAGCCCCGTGCGGCGCGGACGCCGGCCGGGAGCCCGCCCCGCTTGTGATACCTTTCACAAGCCAGACCACACGACGTCCTGCGACGAGCGACGGAGCCCGCCCTGAGCACGCCTGAGGCCACCACCGGCATCGCGCCGCCCCCCGAGGTCTTCTCGGGGATGCTGCGCGCCGCCCTCCTCCCCGCCGGGGTCGCCGGCGTCGTCTGCGCCGTCGTCGCCACCGTCACCGGGGGAGCGGCCGGCCTGCTGGCCGCCCTCGTCGGCGTCCTGCTCGTGGTCCTCTTCTTCGGCAGCAGCCTCCTCGTCCTCGAGCGGACGGCGCGCGTCTCGCCGCCGCTCGTCATGCTCGTGGCGCTCGGCACCTACACGCTCAAGGTGCTGCTGCTGGCCCTCGCCTTCCTCGTCCTCTCGCGGACGACGGACCTGCCGGGGCCGGCCCTGGGGCTCACGACCATCGTGGTCACGACGGTCTGGCTCGCGGCGGAGCTGCGCGCCTTCGTGCGCACCCGCCAGCCCCTCTACGCCGCCCCCGCGGCCGACGCCGACGACGAGCCGACCGACGACGCGGCCGCGTCGGACGAGCGTCCGGGCGGTGGCCGGTGACCGCGCGGACCGCTGCTAGCGTCACCCGCACCATGGCCGACGACGACCGCACCGGCGACGCCGCACGGCGTACCGACGGCTCCGCGACGCCCTCGCGCCCCGGCGGCCGTGACGGCGCCTGGGGCGCCCCCTCCTACCTCGTGGCCGGACCGCTGACGCTGGGCCTGCCCGGCTTCGGCCTCGACCACCTGCTCGGCACCGCCTTCCTCGGTCCCCTGGGGATCGTGGCGGGGGTGGCCCTCGGCGCCTGGTACGTGTGGTTCCGCTACGGTGTGGACCGCGAGCCGACCGACGCCCGGCCCGGCACCGTCCACGACGACGGCGCCCCCGCGGCACGCACGACGGCCGGCCCTTCCTCCGCGACGGGCCACCCGCACCCCCGTTCCCATGACGACGTCCGCGCGGAGGAGACGACGTGAGCGCCGCCCTGCTGGCCTCCGGAGGCCACGGCTTCGAGACGCCCGACCAGAGCATCTTCTGGCAGCCCCTCTTCGGCACCGAGGGTGCGCTCGCGATCACGCGGCCCTCGATCCTCGCCCTCATCTCGGTCGTGATCGTCGCCGGCCTCCTCCTCGCGGGGACCAAGCGGCTGTCGCTGGTCCCGAGCAAGGGGCAGATGGCCGTCGAGACGGTCTACAACCTCGTGCGCAACACGGTGGGCCGCGACGTCATCGGCGAGCAGCACTTCCGCCGCTACGTGCCGCTGCTGTTCGCGCTGTTCGCGTTCATCTACGTGAACAACCTCTTCGGCGTCCTGCCGCCGTTCCAGTACCCGACGATGTCGCGCTTCGCGTTCCCTCTGGTGCTGGCGCTCATCGTGTACGTGGTCTACAACGCCGTGGGCATCCGGCGGAAGGGCCTCGGCGGCTACCTCAAGGGCTTCGTGCCCGGCGGCCTGCCGTCGTGGATCGTCCCGCTCGTCTTCGTGCTCGAGCTCGTGACGTACTTCGTCACCCGCCCCGTGACGCTGGCGCTGCGGCTCTTCGGCAACATGTTCGCCGGCCACCTCATCCTCGTGCTCTTCATCACGGGGGCGGAGTACATGCTCTTCGACGGCGGCGTCCTGCTGAAGCTCGTGTCGGTCCCGACCTTCCTCATGGCGTTCCTCATGACGCTGTTCGAGCTGCTCGTGCAGTTCCTGCAGGCGTACGTGTTCGTCCTGCTCGCGGCGACGTACATCGCCGACAGCTACGCGGACGAGCACTGAGCCCCTGCTCGCAGGGCTCACCCCAGACGGCACCACCGCACGCCCCGGACGCGTCCGCGTCCGGTTCCACGGACAGAAGTTGGAGAAGACCATGACCGGAAGTCTCGCGATCGTCGGCTACGGCCTGTCGGCCATCGGCCCCGGCGTCGGGATCGGCCTGATCTTCGCTGCCTACATCAACGGTGTGGCGCGTCAGCCCGAGGCCCGCGGCATGCTCCAGAGCATCGCCATCCTCGGCTTCGCGCTCTGCGAGGCGCTCGCCATCTTCGGCATCGCCCTCGCGTTCGTCTTCGCCGGCAACTAGGCACCGAAACCCCCAGCACCGCGCCCGTAGGAGGAGCAGTGACACTCGCCGCCACCGCGGTGCTCGCCTCGGCGGAGTCCGACCCGCCTGGTGACCCGCTCTACCCGATCCTCCCGCACCTCGGGGAGCTGATCTTCGGCGTCATCGCCATCGCGATCGTGTACTTCGTCGTCGCGAAGAAGGTCGTCCCGCGCCTCGAGGCGATCTACGAGGAGCGCCGCCAGGCCATCGAGGGCGGCGTGGAGAAGGCGGAGCGCGCCCAGGCCGAGGCGGAGCGGACGCTCGCCGAGTACAAGGCGCAGCTGTCCGAGGCCCGTGAGGAGGCCGGCCGCATCCGCGAGGAGGCGCGCGCCCAGGGCGCGCAGATCCTCGAGGAGATGCGTCAGCGTGCGGAGTCCGAGGCGCAGCGCGTCACGGAGTCGGCGCAGCGGCAGATCGCCTCGGAGCGCCAGCAGGCCCTGCTGAGCCTGCGCACCGAGGTCGGCGGCCTGGCCACCGAGCTCGCGTCGCGCATCGTCGGGGAGTCCCTCGCCGACGAGGCCCGCCAGAGCCGCGTCGTCGACCGCTTCCTCGAGGACCTCGAGCGGGGCGACGCCGCCCGCGGCGGCGCCCACCGCGCCGAGGCCCCGACGAGCCGGGGCCTGTGATGCGGGGGGCCAGCCGCACCTCGCTGGGCGTCGTCACCGAGGACGCCCGGCCGGTGCTCGAGGGGGCCCGCGGGACGGGCCTCGCCGAGGGGCTCTTCGGCGTCGTCGACCTGCTCGACGGCTCCGGCCCCCTGCGCCGCGCCCTCACGGACCCGGCCCGCACGGCCGACGAGCGGGTCGGCCTCGCCGAGCGCCTGCTCGCCGGCCGCGTCGACGGCGACGTCCTCGACGTCGTCCGTCGCCTCGTGGGCGCCCGCTGGTCGGCCACCCGCGACCTCGCGGACGCGGCGGAGCAGCTGGCCGTCGTGGCCGCGGTCTCCGGCTCGTCCGAGGACGGCGGCGAGGGCCGGCTCGAGGAGGACCTCTTCCGCGTGGAGCGGCTCCTCGCCTCGGACCGCGCCCTGCGGTCCGCGGTGGCCGACAAGCACGCGCCGGACGCCTCGCGGACGGCGCTCGTCGACCGGCTGCTGGCCGACCGGGTCGCCCCGGGCACGCTGCTGCTGGTCCGCCGGGCGACCACCCGCTCGCGCGGGCTCACCCCGGAGCGGGCGCTGGCGACCTACGGCGAGCTGGCGGCCACGTGGCGCCGGCGGGTCGTGGCGCTCGTCACGACGGCCACGCCGCTGCGCGCCGACCAGCGCGACCGGCTGGCCACCGCCCTGAGCCGGCAGTACGGCCGCCCCGTGCACGTCGACAGCGCCGTGGACCCCACGGTCGTCGGGGGCGTGCGCGTCGAGGTCGACGGCACGCTCGTCGACGGGTCGGTCTCGACCCGCCTCGAGGACACCCGGCGGCGTCTCGTCGGCTGACGAGAGGCACCATCGATCATCCACACGCGCCGGGCACGACGCCGGCGCCAGCACCACCCGCGGGGCCCGGACGGGCGCCGCGGCGAGGGCCCGCCGGCCACCCGGTGGCCCGCGAGTCGAGCAGGACAGGACGAGAAGGAGCACCCACATGGCGGAGCTGACCATCCGGCCCGAGGAGATCCGCGACGCGCTGGACTCCTTCGTGCAGTCCTTCGACCCCTCGGGGGTCGGGCGCGAGGAGGTCGGGCGGGTCACCGAGACCGCGGACGGCATCGCCCGCGTCGAGGGCCTGCCCAGCGTGATGGCCAACGAGCTGCTGCGCTTCGAGGACGGGACGCTGGGCCTCGCGCTCAACCTCGACGTCCGCGAGATCGGCGTCGTCGTCCTCGGCGACTACAGCGGCATCGAGGAGGGCCAGGCCGTGCACGGCACGGGCGAGGTCCTCTCCGTGCCGGTCGGCGACGCCTACCTCGGCCGCGTCGTGGACCCGCTGGGCAACCCGATCGACGGCCTCGGCAGCATCGAGGCGGAGACCCGTCGCGCCCTCGAGCTCCAGGCGCCCACGGTCGTGCAGCGCAAGTCGGTGCACGAGCCGATGCAGACCGGCATCAAGGCCATCGACGCCATGACGCCGATCGGCCGCGGCCAGCGCCAGCTCATCATCGGCGACCGCCAGACGGGCAAGTCCGCCGTCGCGCTCGACACGATCATCAACCAGCGGGCCAACTGGGAGTCGGGCGACCCGACCAAGCAGGTCCGCTGCGTGTACGTGGCCATCGGCCAGAAGGGCTCGACGATCCAGGGCGTGCGCGGCGCGCTCGAGGCCGCCGGCGCGCTCGAGTACACGACGATCGTCGCGGCCCCGGCGTCCGACCCCGCGGGCTTCAAGTACCTCGCCCCCTACACCGGCTCGGCCATCGGCCAGCACTGGATGTACGGCGGCAAGCACGTCCTCATCGTCTTCGACGACCTGTCCAAGCAGGCCGACGCCTACCGCGCCGTCTCGCTGCTGCTCCGGCGCCCGCCGGGCCGCGAGGCCTACCCCGGCGACGTCTTCTACCTGCACTCCCGGCTGCTCGAGCGCTGCGCCAAGCTCAGCGACGAGATGGGCGGCGGCTCGATGACCGGCCTGCCGATCATCGAGACGAAGGGCAACGACGTCTCGGCGTTCATCCCCACCAACGTCATCTCGATCACCGACGGGCAGATCTTCCTCGAGTCGGACCTCTTCAACGCCAACCAGCGCCCGGCGGTCAACGTCGGCGTCTCGGTGAGCCGGGTCGGCGGCGACGCCCAGACCAAGGCGGTCAAGAAGGTCTCCGGCACGCTGAAGATCGACCTGGCGCAGTTCCGCTCGCTCGAGGCGTTCGCGATGTTCGCGTCCGACCTCGACGCGGCGTCGCGCCAGCAGCTGGGCCGCGGCCAGCGCCTCATGGAGCTGCTCAAGCAGCCCCAGTTCTCCCCGTACCCCTTCGAGGAGGAGGCGGTGTCCATCTGGATGGGCACCACCGGCAAGCTCGACGACGTCCCCGTCGAGGACGTCCGCCGCTTCGAGGCCGAGGTGCTCGAGTCGCTGCGCGGCGGCGACGTCCTCCGGACGATCCGGGAGACCGGGAAGCTCGAGGACGACACGACCGCCGAGCTCACGCGCCTCGTCCAGGGCGTCCGTGACGGCTTCCGCACGACGGGCGACGGCGGCGGCTCGACCGCCGACGTCGACGCGAGCGACGCCGAGGACGAGCAGCAGGAGCAGATCGTCCGCCAGAAGCGCTGACGCGCCGTCCCGGCACCGCGGTGCCGGGGCCCAACCCCGCGCCGGCCGTCGCCCCCGGGTGACGGCGGGCGCGGGGCACCACCCACCACGCAGGAGGAGCAGGACCGTGGCAGGCCAGCAGAGGGTCTACAAGCAGCGGATCGGGTCGACGAAGTCGATGCAGCAGATCTTCCGCGCCATGGAGCTCATCGCGACGTCCCGCATCACGAAGGCGCGGCAGGCGGTGGCGGCGTCGACGCCGTACTCGCGCGCCATCACGCGGGCCGTGTCGGCGGTGGCCACGTACTCCGACGCGGACCACCCGCTGACGACGGAGCGCGCCGAGGTCCGCCGCTCGGCGGTGCTCGTCGTCACGAGCGACCGCGGCATGGCCGGCGCCTACTCGGCCAGCGTGCTGCGCGAGGCCGAACGGCTCGTCGTGCGGCTGCGCGAGGAGGGCGTCGAGCCCGTCCTCTACGTCGTCGGGCGCAAGGGCAGCGCCTACTACCGCTTCCGCCGGCGGGACGTGGCCCAGGAGTGGGCGGGCTTCTCCGAGTCGCCGCGCTTCGACGACGCCCGCGAGATCGGCGAGACGCTCGTCGAGCAGTTCGTCCGCAGCTCCTCCCCGGAGGACGGCGGCGCGCCCGGCGTCGACGAGATCCACGTCGTGTCGACGCAGTTCGTCAGCATGGTGACGCAGGTGCCGCAGGTGAACCGCCTGCTGCCGCTCGAGGTCGTCGAGGGCGTCGAGCCCCCGAGCGGCGACGAGCTGCTCCCGCTGTACGAGTTCGAGCCCTCGCCCGACCGCGTGCTCGACGCGCTGCTGCCCCGCTACATCGCCAGCCGCATCCACAACGCGCTGCTGCAGGCGGCCGCCAGCGAGCACGCCGCCCGCCAGCGCGCGATGAAGACGGCCGGTGACAACGCCGAGGACCTCGTGAAGATGTACACGCGGCTGGCCAACCAGGCCCGCCAGGCGGCCATCACCCAGGAGATCACCGAGATCGTCGGCGGCGCCGACGCCCTCGCCGGGGCCTCCCCCTCCTGACCCACCGCCGGCGGCACCCGCCGCCGGCCCCCGACGCGCCCGGCCTGCCGGGCACCCAGCCCCAGCGCCACCGGCCCGGCCGAAGGAGAGCACCGCACATGACCGCCACCGCCACCGAGACCCAGGGCACCGCACCGACCGGCGGCACCGGTCGGGTCAGCCGCGTCATCGGGCCCGTCGTCGACGTCGAGTTCCCGCCGGACGCGATCCCGGAGATCAACAACGCGCTGTCGATCAGCTACGACCTCTCGGGCGAGCGCACGTCGATGACGCTCGAGGTCGCCCAGCACCTCGGCGACGGCCTCGTCCGCGCCATCGCCCTCAAGCCGTCCGACGGCCTCGTCCGCGGCACCGAGGTGCAGGACACCGGCGCGCCGATCAGCGTCCCGGTCGGCGACGTGACCCTCGGCCACGTCTTCGACGTCACCGGCAACGTCCTCAACCTCGAGGAGGGCGAGCGGCTCGAGATCACCGAGCGCTGGCCCATCCACCGCCAGGCGCCGGCCTTCGACCAGCTCGAGTCGAAGACCCAGATGTTCGAGACCGGCATCAAGTCGATCGACCTCCTCACCCCCTACGTCCAGGGCGGGAAGATCGGCCTCTTCGGCGGTGCGGGCGTCGGCAAGACCGTCCTCATCCAGGAGATGATCCAGCGCGTCGCCCAGAACCACGGCGGGGTGTCGGTCTTCGCCGGCGTGGGGGAGCGGACCCGCGAGGGCAACGACCTCATCGGCGAGATGGCCGAGGCCGGCGTCTTCGACAAGACGGCCCTCGTCTTCGGCCAGATGGACGAGCCGCCGGGCACCCGCCTCCGCGTGGCGCTCTCGGCGCTGACGATGGCGGAGTACTTCCGCGACGTGCAGAAGCAGGACGTCCTCCTCTTCATCGACAACATCTTCCGCTTCACGCAGGCCGGCTCCGAGGTCTCGACGCTGCTGGGCCGCATGCCCTCGGCCGTCGGCTACCAGCCGAACCTGGCCGACGAGATGGGCGTGCTCCAGGAGCGCATCACCTCGACGCGCGGCCACTCGATCACCTCGCTGCAGGCGATCTACGTGCCGGCGGACGACTACACCGACCCCGCGCCGGCGACGACGTTCGCCCACCTCGACGCCACGACGGAGCTGTCCCGCGAGATCGCCTCGCGCGGCCTCTACCCGGCGATCGACCCGCTGACGTCGACCTCCCGCATCCTCGACCCGCAGTACATCTCGCGGGAGCACTACGAGACGGCGACCGCGGTCAAGCAGATCCTCCAGCGCAACAAGGAGCTGCAGGACATCATCGCCATCCTCGGCGTCGACGAGCTCTCCGAGGACGACAAGGTCATCGTGAGCCGCGCCCGGCGCATCCAGCAGTTCCTCTCCCAGAACACGTACATGGCGGAGAAGTTCACGGGCGTCGTCGGCTCGACCGTGCCGCTCGACGAGACCGTCGAGTCCTTCAAGCGGATCACCGAGGGCAAGTACGACCAGGTGGCCGAGCAGGCGTTCTTCAACGTCGGTGGCATCGAGGACGTCGAGCGCAACTGGGCCCGCATCCAGAAGGAGACCGGCGCCTGATGGCCGCCCTCCACGTGGAGCTCGTCTCCGCCGAGCGGCAGGTGTGGGCCGGCGGCGCGTCGCGCCTGTCGGTGCGCACCGTCGAGGGGGAGCTCGGCGTCATGCCGGGCCACGAGCCGCTGCTCGCCGTCCTCGCGGACGGCGAGGTGCGCATCACGGCCACGGAGGGCGAGTCGCTGACCGCCGTGGTCAGCGGCGGCTTCGTCTCCGTCGACCACGACCGGGCCGTCGTCGTGGCCGAGGACGTCGACGTGCAGGGAGCCGCCGGCTCCGCCTCGCGCTGAGGCAGCCGGGGCGGCGGGCGTGGACGAGCTCCTGGGTCCCCTCGCCGTCGCCCTGCTCGTGCTCGTCGTCCTCGTGGCCGGCGTGCTGTCCGTCTCGCTGAGGCGCCGGGTGCTCACCCGGCGCCTCGGCGGCTTCGACTGCTCCGCGCGCCGGGACGACGGCCGGTGGGTGCTGGGCGTCGCCGGGTTCCGCGGCGACTGCATGGCCTGGTACCGGGTCTTCCGCCCCGACGTGCGCGCCGGCCGCACGTGGGACCGGCGCGAGGTCGAGGTCGTCGCGCGGCGTCCCCCCTCGGGCGCCGAGGCCTTCGCCGTCCTCCCCGACGCCGTCGTCGTGGAGTGCCGGCACCGCGGCGAGCACCTCGAGCTCGCCATGGACGGGGAGGCCTACACCGCCTTCGCGTCCTGGCTCGAGAGCTCCCCGCCGGGGTACCGCAGCGACGTCGCCTGACCCGCTGCGCCGCACGGGCCCCCGCCCGTCCCCTCGTCCGGCGGGCCCGGCGGCGCCCGGGCCGTCGTCGGCCGTCCCGCGTAGGGTCGCGAGCCATGACGACGTCGGACCGGACCCTGGTCGAGAGCTCGGACGAGACGCCGGGGCGCCCGGCCGTGCCGGACGCGGTGCGTCCGCAGGACGACCTCTTCCGCGCCGTCAACGGCGACTGGCTCGGCTCCGCGCGGATCGCCCCCGACCGGTCGGTCGCCGGGGTCTTCGTCGACCTGCGCGACGAGGCCGAGGAGGCCGTCCGGCGCATCTGCGAGGACGCGCGCGCCGCCGGTGACCAGGGCGGCCCCGTGGAGCGCCTCGTGGGCGACCTCTACGCCAGCTTCCTCGACGAGGACGCCGTCGAGGCCGCGGGCACGTCGCCGCTCGAGGGCCCGCTCGCCCGGGTCGCGGCCGTCGAGGACGTCGAGGGGCTCCTCCACCTGCTCGGCGAGCTCGACCGCGCGGGAGCCGGCGGCCTCCTGGGGCTGTCCGTCGACACCGACCTCGGCGACCCCGACCGCTACCTGCCCTACCTCGGCCAGGGCGGGCTCGGCCTGCCGGACGAGGCGTACTACCGCGAGGAGCAGCACGCGGAGGTCCTCGCGGCCTACCCGGCGCACGTCGAGGCGATGCTGCGCCTGGCCGGGGTGCCGGACGCCGCGGTGACGGCGTCCGCCGTCGTCGACCTGGAGCGGGAGCTCGCCGCGGCCCACTGGGACCGCGTCCGCCGCCGCGACGTGCAGCAGATGTACAACCTCCTCGACGCCGAGGGCCTGCGGGCGCTCGCGCCGGACCTGCCCTGGTCGGCGTGGCTGGAGGGGCTGGGCGCCCCGGCCACGCTGCTCGACGAGGTCGTCGTCGCGCAGCCGTCCTTCGTCACCGCCCTGGGCGACCTGCTCGTGGTCGACCGCCTCCCGGCGTGGCGGGCCTGGCTCACGTGGCGCGTCGTCCACGCCACCGGGCCCTACCTGACGCCCGACCTCGTCGAGGAGGGCTTCGCCTTCTACGGCCGCCGGCTCTCCGGCGCCGAGCAGATGCGCGAGCGGTGGAAGCGCGGCGTCGCCCTCGTCGAGGGCGGGGTGGGGGAGGCCGTCGGCCGCATCTACGTGGAGCGGCACTTCCCGCCGGAGGCCAAGGCGCAGGTGCAGGCCCTCGTGGACCGGCTCGTCGAGGCGTACGCGCAGGAGATCGCGGGGCTGGCGTGGATGAGCGCCGGCACCCGCGAGCGGGCCCTGGAGAAGCTGCACCTCTTCACGCCGAAGGTCGGCTACCCGGACCGCTGGAAGAGCTACGACGGCCTCGTCGTCGACCGCACCGACCTCGTCGGGAACGTCCGCCGCGTCACGGCCCACGAGACCGACCGCGAGCTCGCCAAGGTCGGTGCGCCCGTGGACCGGTCGGAGTGGTTCATGACGCCGCAGACGGTCAACGCGTACTTCAACCCGGGGCTCAACGAGATCGTCTTCCCGGCCGCCATCCTGCAGCCGCCGTTCTTCGACCCGGCGGCGCCCGACGCCGTCAACTACGGCGCCATCGGCGCGGTCATCGGCCACGAGATCGGCCACGGGTTCGACGACCAGGGCTCCCGCTTCGACGGGCGCGGCCGGCTCACCGACTGGTGGACGGCCGAGGACCGCGAGGCCTTCGACGCGCTGACGCAGCGCCTCGTCGCCCAGTACGACGTCCTCGAGCCGGCGCAGACGCCCGGGCGCACCGTCAACGGCGCGCTGACGGTCGGCGAGAACATCGGCGACCTCGGCGGCCTGGGCATCGCGCTCGTCGCGCTGCGGCTGGCGGCGGGCGCCGAGGGCCGCGAGGTGGACGGCGCCGGGGTGCGGGAGGCGCTGACGGCCTGGGCCACGGCGTGGCGGGCCGTCGCGCGGCCGGAGGAGCGGCTGCGCCGTCTCGCGACGGACCCGCACTCGCCGGAGGAGTTCCGCTGCAACCAGGTGGTGCGCAACCTCGACGAGTTCCACACCGCCTTCGGCACCCGGCCCGGCGACGGCATGTGGATGGAGCCCGCGGAGCGCGTGCGGATCTGGTGACGCCGGCGGCCGCACCTACGCTGCCCGGCGTGGAGCGGATCATCGTCACCGGCGGCACCGTCCTCGACGGGACGGCCGATGTCCCGGGGGCGAAGAACAGCGTCCTCAAGCTCATGGCGGCCTCGCTGCTCGCGGAGGGGCGCACCGTCCTCGAGGGCGTGCCGACCATCGTCGACGTCCGGATCATGGCCGAGCTGCTGCGGCGGCTGGGGGCCGAGGTCGAGCACGACGCCGCGAGCCGCACCTGCGTCGTGGACGTCCCGGCCGAGGTCGGGCACCGCGCCGACTACGAGCTCGTCCGCGCCATGCGCGCCTCCATCAGCGTCCTCGGCCCGCTGACGGCGCGGCTGGGGCGGGCCGACGTCGCGGTGCCCGGCGGCGACGCCATCGGCTCCCGCGGCCTCGACCTGCACGTCGAGGGGCTGCGGGCCATGGGCGCCGAGGTCCACGTCGACCACGGCTACCTCGTCACGCAGGCGCCGCCCGGGGGCCTGCACGGCGCGGACGTGCACCTCGCCTTCCCCAGCGTGGGGGCCACGGAGAACCTCCTCATGGCCGCGACGCTCGCCGACGGCCGGACGACGCTGCAGGGCGTCGCCCGCGAGCCCGAGATCGACGACCTCGTCGACCTCCTCGTCGCCATGGGCGCCCAGGTCGGGGGGCGGGGCACGTCCCGCCTCGTCGTCGACGGCGTCCGCCGGCTCGGCGCGGTGCGCCACACCGTCGTGCCGGACCGCGTCGTGGCCGGCACGTGGGCCTACGCCGCGGCCGTCACGGGCGGGCGCGTCCACGTGCGGGGCGGCCGCCTGGAGCATCTCGGGATGGTCGCCGACAAGCTGCGCGCCGCGGGCGCGGAGGTGGACGCCGTGGCCGACGGCTTCGTCGTCCGCGGGCCGCGGCGGCCGCGGGCGGTCGACGTCGCCACGCTGCCCTACCCGGGCTTCCCCACGGACCTGCAGCCCTTCGCCCTCGCGCTCGCCGCGCTGGCGGACGGCAGCGGTGTCCTCACCGAGAACCTCTTCGAGGCGCGCTTCCGCTTCGCCCACGAGCTCGAGCGGCTCGGCGCGGACCTCGTCGTCGACGGCAGCCACGTCCTCGTCCGCGGCCGGCCCTCGCTGTCGGGAGCCCCGGTGGAGGCCAGCGACATCCGCGCCGGCGCGGCGCTCGTCGTCGCCGGGCTGCGCGCCGAGGGCACGACGGAGGTGCACGGCGTCGCGCACGTCGACCGCGGCTACGAGGACGTCGTCGCGTCGCTGCGCGGCCTCGGCGCCGACGTCCGCCGGGACGTGGCCGCCGTCCCCGACGAGCGCCTCGGCGGCGTCCTGGGCTGAGCCGGGCCGCGGCCCCCGGGCGCGGGCCTCAGGGGCGGCGCAGCACCGCCCGGGCCACCTCGGCGTCGCGGGGGAACACGAGGACGCGCGGGCCCTCCGTCGTGGGCGCCAGCGTGGCGCGCAGGCCCTCGTCCTCGAGGCGACGGCGCAGCACCTCCGCCTCGACGAAGGTGGCCGGCTCGGCGACGGCGACGAGGAGGCCGTAGTCCTCCGGTGCGCCCTGCCGGGCCCGGCCGGGCACGAGGGAGCGGCCGCGGGCCCAGGTCCAGCGCAGCAGCAGCGCGAGGACGCCGACGGCGACGAAGGCCATCAGCGGCCCGAAGAGCACCTGGTAGGCGGCCCACACGTCCACCCGCGCAGTGTGCGCCCCCGAGGGCCGGGCGGCGGCGCGGGGCCCGCCCGACGGCGCCGCCGGGGCCGCGGAGGTGGCGCCGGTCACGGCTGGGGCCCGGCCGGGCGCAGGATGGCGGCGTGGAGACCGCCCTCGAGCTCGTCGTCCTCGCCGCCGTCGTCGTGGGCGTGGAGCTCCTCGTCCGGCGCACGGGCGGGTCGACGCCGCTCGTGCTCGTCGTCGTCGGCGTCGTCGGCTCCTACCTGCCCTTCGTGCCGACCGTCGTGCTCGACCCCGAGCTCGTCCTCGTCGGCCTGCTGCCGCCGCTGCTCTACGCCGCCGCGCAGGGCACGTCGCTCCTCGACGTCCGCCACCACCTCAAGGCGATCTCCCTGCTGTCGGTGGGGCTCGTGCTCGTCACCGCCGTCGTCGTCGGCGTCGTCGTCCACCTGCTCCTGCCCGTGCCGCTGGCGGTGGGCCTGGCGCTCGGCGCCGTCGTCGCGCCGCCGGACGCGGTGGCCGCGACCGCCGTGGCCCGGCGCGTCGGGCTGCCGCGGGCGGTCGTCACCGTCCTCGAGGGGGAGAGCCTCGTCAACGACGCGACGGCGCTCGTGCTGCTGCGCACGGCGCTCGCGGCGGCCGCGCTCGCGACGGCGGGCGGGACGGCCGCCGCCGAGGGGCTCGACGCGGTGGGCATCGGCGCGGACCTGCTCCTGGCCGCCGGCGGGGGCGTCGCGGTCGGCGTCGTCGTCGCCTCGGTCGCGGGGCGGGTCCGCCGTCGGCTCGACGACGCGGTGCTCGACACCACGCTGTCCTTCACGGCGCCCTTCGTCGCGTACCTGCCGGCGGAGGAGCTGGGTGCCTCGGGCGTCCTCGCCGTCGTCGTCACCGGCCTGCTGCTCGCCCACCGCGCGCCGCGGCAGCAGGGGGCGCGCGCCCGCATCGCCGAGCGGCTGACGTGGCGGACCGTCCGCTTCCTCCTCGAGGGCGGCGTCTTCGTCCTCATCGGGCTGCAGGCGTCCGACGTCGTGGGCGGGGCCTTCGGCACGGCGGGCGGCGTGGGGCCCGCACGGGCGCTCGGCGTGGCCGGGGCGGTGCTCGGCGTGGTCGTCGTCGTGCGGCTCGTCTACGTCGCGGTGGTGCTGCCGCTCGCGGGGCTGCACGCCGGCCGGAGCACACGCGGGAGCGGTGACCGCGTCTCGCGCCGGGGCCTCGTCGTCGTCGGCTGGGCGGGCATGCGCGGCGTCGTCACGCTGGCCGCGGCCGCCTCGCTGCCGGAGGGGACGCCCGAGCGGGAGGTGCTCGTGCTGACCGCCCTCGTCGTCGTCGCGGGGACCCTCGTGCTCCAGGGCCTCACGCTGCCGCCGCTCGTGCGGCGCCTCGGGCTCGGGGCGCCGGACCCCGCCCACGACGCGCTCCTGACGGCCACGGTGCTCGAGCGGCTGCGGTACGCCGCGGAGGAACGGCTCGACGGCGCGCGCCGGGCCGGGGACGGGGACGACGTCGTCGAGGAGCTGCGGCGGCGCGTCGTCGGCCGCAGCGAGCGGGCCTGGGAGCGGCTGGGACGCGGGCCGGACGGCGCGGGCGGCTCGGTGGGTCCCGGCGAGCGCGAGCGCACGTGGGTGCGGCTGCGGCGGCAGATGCTGCAGGCCGAGCGCGAGGAGCTGCTCCGGGTCCGGGACGAGGGCCTCGCGCCCGACGAGGTGCTGCGCCGGGTGCTCGGCCAGCTGGACGTCGAGGAGTCGCTGCTCGTCGCCGGGGACGAGGAGGCCGACCCGCCGGACGAGGACGCGGCGGACGACGTCGAGCGCGGTCTCGCCGGGGCGCCGCGGCCGCCCGGTGGCGAGCCGCCGCCGACCGCCGTCGCCGCCACGGGGCGGGCGGACCTGCTCCGTGCCGGGCCGGCGGGCGACGACGGCGCCCCCTGCGACCACCTGCGGGCCGCGCCCGCGGCCCGCGGCGAGGTGCTCGCGGACGGCTGCGACGGGTGCCTCCCGCTCGGCGAGCACGGCTGGGTGGCGCTCCGCCGCTGCCTTACGTGCGGCTTCACGGGCTGCTGCGA